>JANXQZ010000608.1 GCA_025353235.1 Bryobacterales bacterium | reverse complement strand
CGTCGTCACCACGCCCGAGTTGCGCGCCGCCTTGAACGCGGTTCAGCCGGACGTCAGCCTGTTCTACTCAAGTCTGCCGTTGAACGCTCCATTATGGGCTGCGATTCGCGCCTATGCGGACACGGACGAAGCCAAGGGGCTGGAAGGCATACGCAAGCGGTACCTAAAAAAGACGGTCGACAGTTTCCGCCGCCATGGTGCCGAACTCGATCCCGAAGGCAAGCGAAAGCTGGAAGAGATCGACGTCGAGCTTTCGAAGATTACCACGAAGTTCGGTGAAAATGTTCTGGATTCCACCAACGAGTACGAATTGGTGATCCATGACGAAGCTAAGCTGGCCGGGCTCCCTTTCACTGCCGTGGCAGCCGCGCGCGCCAGTGCCGCATCCAAGCAATTGGAGGAACCATCCTGGCGCTTTACTCTGCAGGCACCCAGCTTGATCCCCGTGCTTACTTACCTGGATGACGAAGGGATCCGGGAACAGGTCTATCGAGCCCAGACCACTCGGGCAACTCAGGGCGAGCACGACAATCGCGGCATTCTCGCGCGCATTCTCGAACTGCGCAGGGCGAAAGCAAACCTGCTCGGGTTCAGCGACTTCGCCGACTTTGTTCTGGATGATCGCATGGCTCACACCGGCGGGCGCGCACAATCTTTCCTGGCTGACCTGAAGACCAAAAGCGAGGCCAAATTCCATACGGAGAACGCCGAACTCCAAGCCTTCGCGGGCAAGCCGCTGGAGCCGTGGCACGTCGCCTACTATGCGGAAAAGCAGCGCGAAGCCCTCTACGATTTCGACGAAGAGGAGCTCAGGCCGTACTTCCCGCTGGATCGCGTGGTGGAAGGAATGTTTGAGATTGTCGGCCGGCTGTACGGCATCCAGGTAGTGGAGCGGAAGGGCGTGCCGGTCTGGGATGCAGCGGTAAAGTATTTCGAAATCCACGACGAGAACCGTTTGGTCGGGGCCTTCTACGCCGATTGGTTTCCACGCGAGAACAAACGCGGCGGAGCGTGGATGGATGCGTTCATCACAGGTAAGATTTCGGACCTTCACAAGGAGCCGCACGCCGGGCTGATCTGCGGCAACCTGACCCCTCCAGTAGACGGCACGCCTTCGCTCCTGACGCACCGCGAAGTGGAAACAATTTTTCACGAGTTCGGGCATTTGCTGCATCATTGCTTGAGCCAAGTCGAGATTCGAGGCTTTGCCGGGGCCAACGTGGCTTGGGACTTTGTGGAACTCCCTTCGCAGATCATGGAAAATTGGTGCTGGGAGCGCGAGGCTCTCGATATGTTTGCGCGCCATTATGAGTCGGGCGATCCCATCCCTCAAGGTCTGTTCGAAAAGATGCGCCGCGCGCGCCGGTTCCGCGCCGCCAACACGCAAATGCGGCAGTTAGGATTCGGCTATGTGGATTTGGCGCTTCATCGCGAATATCGGCCGGAGCGGGATGGCGACGTGTTCGCTTACGCGCGGACCCTCATGCAGCAATTTTCGGCTGCGCCGCTGCCTCCCGAGCATGCCATGATCGCGTCGTTCACGCACCTTTTTGCCAGTCCGGTGGCTTATGGAGCCGGCTATTACTCGTACAAGTGGGCGGAGGTGCTGGATGCGGATGCGTTCACGCGCTTTCGAGAGCTGGGGATTTTCAGCCGTGAAGCGGGATTGCAGTTCCGCCGCACGATTCTCTCCAAGGGAGACAGTGAAGATCCAGCCGAGCTCTACCGCAGCTTCATGGGCCGCGATCCGGATCCAAACGCGTTGCTGGAACGCTTTGGCCTTTTGACTACCGCTCCCTGACGGTCACGGCTCGGTAGCCGTTACTGAGCCGCGCGTGTTAGCAAGCGGGCGTAGTATTCTATAAGATCAAAGTTTGTTGGAGGTTTATCATATGCTCGCCACGTTTCGCGCATCTAGCTTGGTCGCGTTTGGATTACTGCTCTTCGCGGGAGCCGCTTCGGCTCAGATCTCCGCCATCGAAGGCGACGTGAAGGCCGCCGACGGATCCCTCGTAAAAGGGGCCTCGATCCTGATCGAACGCAAAGATATGAAAGGCACCTACAAGGGCGCCAAGACCGACAAGAAAGGCCACTACATTTATAACGGGCTTCCGCTTGGAACTTACAAAGTGAGCTTGATCGTGGAAGGCCAGACAGTCGACTCCGTGGACAACGTGAGAACCCGCCTGGGCGATCCGATGGCCATTAATTTCGACATGAAAAAATCCGAGGCCGACAACAAGGCATTGGCAAAGGCGGCTGAGACGGGCACGTTGACCAAGGAGCAGGAGCGCAGCCTCTCGAAGGAGCAAAAGGATGCTCTCGAAAAGCGGGCCAAGGAAAACGCTGCGGCTATGGCTAAGAACAAGGCTTTGAACGATGCGTTTAACGGCGGCATGACTGCCATGGAAGCTAAGCAGTACGATGCCGCAGTCGACTCATTCAAGAAGGCCTCAGTTGAAGATCCAAAGCAGGAGGCGGTTTGGGCGCAACTAGCCCGCGCTTACAACGAAAAGGCCGACACCGAAAAGAAGCCCGACCTCATGCAGCAGCGCACCGAGGATCTGAACAACGCCGTGGCTGCCTATGGGAAAGCCATCGAGTTGAAGCCGGACGATTCGGCGCTCCACTTGAACCTCGCGTTGGCTCTGGCCAATCTGAAGAAGACTCCAGAGGCCAAGACGGAACTTGAGAAAGCCGCCACGCTCGACCCCACTCAGGCCGGCAAGGCCTACTACAACCTGGGCGCGATCTTGATCAATTCCGGGCAGAACGACGCGGCCAGCGAAGCGTTTAAGATGGCCCTCGATAAGGATCCTAACTACGCCGACGCCTATTATCAGTACGGTGTCACGTTGATCGGGAAGATGACCGTGGGTTCCGATAGCAAGGTCACTTACGCTCCCGGAACTCGCGAAGCGTTCGACAAGTATCTCGAATTGCAGCCGACCGGGGTGAACGCGGAAGCGGCAAAGAGCTTTATCACTGCTATGGGCGGTACCATTAACACCACCTACGTAAATCCGAACGCACCGAAGAAGCCGGCTCCGGCGACGAAGAAGAAATAGCAAGGGCGCTCGCGCTTTCGCTTTTCGCTCACCAACTATGAAAGTATGCATTATCGGCACAGGATATGTCGGACTTACCACCGGAACATGTCTCGCCTATCTAGGTCACGAAGTTACTTGCATTGACTCTGATTCCAAGAAAGTAGCTATGCTCAGGGCGGGCCAGTCGCCTATCTACGAGCCCAATCTTCCCGAACTGCTCGCCGAAGCTTCGCCGAACTTGCGCTTTACGGCAGACTACGCGGAGGGAGTTCCCAAAGCGGATGTGATTTTCATCGCAGTGGGAACTCCTCCCTCCGCCAACGGCAGCCCGGATCTGAAATATCTCTACGCTGCGGCCCAGGGGATCGGCGAGCATTTCGATAGCGACTACACAGTCGTAGTGAATAAGTCCACCGTCCCTATCGGAAGCGGCAATTGGGTAGGGTCCATCGTTCGCGAATCCTATGAGCAGCATCATGGCCGCAAGGCGGACAAGCTCTTTTCTGTGGCATCCAATCCCGAATTCTTGCGGGAAGGGACGGCTCTCCACGACAGCCTCTTCGCCGACCGTGTTGTAATTGGCTCCGACGATCAGCGTTCGCTCGAGGTTCTCTACAGCCTCTACCGTCCAATTCTCGATCAGACCTTCACTGCACCTACGTATCTGCCGCGACCGGAAGGCATAGGTGCCGTGCCTCTCATCTCTACCGACTTAGCTTCCGCCGAGTTGATTAAGTACGCCGCCAATGCATTTCTCGCCCTGAAGATTAGCTATATCAATGAAATAGGGCAACTCGCTGAGAAGGTGGGCGCCGACATCACGCAAGTAGCGAAGGGCATCGGCCTGGACGCGCGCATCGGTACGCGCTTTTTGCAGGCGGGAATCGGATGGGGCGGATCGTGTTTCGGCAAGGACACCGCAGCCCTAATCGCAACCGCCGCCGAATATGGCCTCAGCGCCCCGATTGTCGAAGCCGCGCGAGAGATCAACCGCCGCCAGCGCGAGCGTGTTGTCGAGAAGCTGCTGGCCGAGCTCAAGATTCTGAAAGGCAGAACCATCGGGTTGCTCGGGCTGGCTTTTAAGCCCAACACTGACGATTTGCGCGAAGCTCCTGCCATCGACATCGCCCGCAAGCTGATAGAAAGGGGCTGCAAGGTTAAGGTTCACGACCCCGTGGCCATGGAAAAGTTCCTGGCCGATTATCCCGATCTCGCAGTTGTTCGGTGTGAAACAGCCGAGGCGGTCGCCGAGGATGCGGACGCGCTGGTCCTGGTCACCGAGTGGCATCAATATCGCGAACTGCCTTGGGAGGAACTGGCCACCCGCATGCGGACCCCGATTATTCTTGATGGACGCAACGCGCTAGACCGGGTCCGGCTGACGCGCTTCGGCTTCCGCTACATCGGCATCGCGGGGTAAGGGGCAGTCTGATGCTCCAACGAATCTCGACCGCCTAGCAGGGCGATCGGAAAGCTGAAACCGCTCCCTCACGGTCACGGCTC
>JANXQZ010000522.1 GCA_025353235.1 Bryobacterales bacterium | reverse complement strand
AAATCAGGATCATGTAGTACATGTTGGATACAGCAAGACACTAGCATGGCGCTGAAGAACAAATCCCCCAAGCTCTCTGCACCTACCTGGCGCTATCTCGCTTCCATCGCCATCCTGAGTCTGCTCTTCATGAGCATCGTTTTCGGCATTCAGCAAACCGAACAGTTCCTCATCCGCGACCCTCGCTTCGCCTTGCCGCCCGCACTCGAATATGGCGACGAAAGCCCGAACTTGCAAATTGAAGGCGTTCAATATGCGTCGCGTGCCCGCATCCTGCGCGTCTTCCAACAGGACATCGGACGCAGCCTCTACCTGTGCCCTTTGCGAGAACGCCGCAATACGCTGCGAGCGATTCCATGGGTAAAGGACGCGGCCATCGTCAGAACGTGGCCGAACCACATCACCGTGCAGATAGTGGAACGGCAGCCGGTGGCATTCGTTCAACTGCCCTCGGAGTCAATCAGCCGCTGGTCGCTCATTGATGGCGACGGCATCATCCTTGATCCGCCCATCCGCTCGCCTTTCAAACTGCCGGTGATCACGGGCGTGCGCGCCGAAGAAGATCCGCCCTTGCGAGCCAAGCGGGTGCGCCGCATGAAGCGCATGCTCGACGATCTAGGCCCCTTGCGCGACCGGGTTTCCGACGTAAGCGTGGCCGACCTCGACGACATGAAAATGACCGTCAAAATGGGGGATAACGCGGTGGTGCTGATGATGGGCGATCGCAATTTCCATTCCAGATTTCAGAATTTCCTGGATCGTTATGAGGAAATTCGGCGCCGGATCGCCGACATGACCGTTCTCGACCTGAGGCTGGACGACCGAATCACCGTTCTCGGAGGGCGCGGATGAAGCTAAGCGGAAAACCCAAGGGGAAAGCCCGTTTCGCGGTGGGCCTGGACGCCGGGAGCGCATTTACGCGCTGCGTCATTTGTGTTTCGGAAGATGACAGGCTTCGATTTTTAGGCCACGGCGTGGTCCCCTCGATTGGCTGGCAAAAAGGCCGCCTTGCCGATCCGCTCGCTCTTTCGAACTGCATTCAGGCAGCCGTGCAAGAAGCGGAAAAGCGCGCGCAGTGCGCTGTGGAATCCTTGGTGGCTGGCATTGCAGGCAGCAGCGTGGAAGGCGGGACCAACCACGGGGTGTACGAGTGCGGGAGGACCTCGCGGCCCATCTCGCAGGAAGAGTTGTCATTCGCCGCCGAGCGCGCCGCGAACGTCAGGCTCGACGCAGACCGGACTCTGCTGCAAGTTTTCCCCCAGGACTTCAACATCGATGGCCGCTCCGGCTACCGCAATCCGCGCGGCATGATGTGTTCGCGCCTGGAAGCCAACGTCTACATCTTGACCGCCGGAACTCAGGAGCACGAAGGGCTGGTCACCGCCGTCCATCATGCCCACTTCGCCGTGGACGAAACTATCTTCGAACCGGTGGCCGCAGCTTACGCCTCCATCCTTCCCGAGGATCGCGCGCGCGGCGTCGCCCTGCTCGATATCGGCCTGCACTCCTCTGACTTCGTAGTCTACGATGGCGATGCCGTGGTGCTCGCCTTAAGCTTGCCCGTTTCCGCCGACCATCTCACGCGCGACGTGGCTTATGGACTGACCGTCTCCTATGAAGACGCCGAACGGCTGAAGGTGGAATACGGCTGTGCGATCCTGGGCCTCACAGCCGACAACAGCGTGATCGAGGTTCCCTCTCATGAAGGCAGGCCTCTGCGCGAGGCGCCGCGCCGCGTGTTGAACGACATACTAGACGCGCGTGCCGAGCAGATGTTCCAGTTCGTAAAGAGCGAACTGAATCGCATCGGAATGGACCAAAGCCTGTTCGAGGGCATCGTGCTCACGGGCGGAGGCGCGCTGCTGAACGGCATGTGCGACATGGCCGAGCGCGTTCTGAACTGCCCGGCCCGCAACGGTTTGGCGCAAGGGATCCGGAACTGGCCGGACGAACTGGATAACCCAGGTTGGACCACGGCCGCCGGACTCTCGATGTATTCCGGCCGGCTCAACACGCATTTGAGAATGAAACGGGACTGGAAGCCGCGAGTCCCCGGACTGGTCGGACTGATATCGCGATAACGGTTTGTAAAAAAGGAGAGCCGCGAATGAACCCACTGAAATTTGCCATCCAGGAAGAAGCGCTGCTTGGCACCAAGATTAAAGTCATCGGAGTCGGAGGCGGCGGATCGAACGCCGTCGCCCGTATGCTGAGCGATGGCATGACCGGCGTTGAGTTTCACGTTATGAATACGGATGTGCAGGCGCTGAACGCCTGTACTGTTCCGCACAAGCTGGCGATTGGGACCAAGGTGACCAATGGCTTGGGCGCCGGCTCCGATCCGGCTCTCGGACGCCAGGCCGCGCTCGAAGACACTGAGCGGATCATTGAAATTCTGGAAGGCGCCGACATGGTTTTCGTCACCGCCGGATTAGGCGGCGGCACGGGAACAGGAGCGGCTCCGGTGGTGGCCTCGCTTGCCAAGGAGCTGAATGCGCTCACTGTCGCCGTAGTCACGAAGCCGTTCTTGTTCGAAGGTCCCAGGCGCATGAAAGCCGCCGAGAAGGGATTGGCGGATCTCGGGGGAAGCGTCGATACGGTGATCTCCGTGCCCAACGAGCGCCTGCTCGAATTGGTGCCCAAAGGGACCAGCTTCTTCGAGGCATTTCGCTTGGCCGATGACATTTTGCGCCAAGCCGTTCAAGGCATCGCCGACATCATTATGACGCCTGGGCTGATCAACCGCGACTTCTCCGACATTCGCTCGATCATGCTGGGCATGGGTTACGCCATGATGGGTTCGGCGTCCGCCCGCGGGGAGGGCGCTTCTATCGAGGCCGCGCGCAAATCGATCAGCTCGCCCTTGATGGAAGAGGGCGGAGTCAGGGGCGCTCGCGGCGTGCTGATCAACATCAGCGGCTCCAGCCACCTCAGTCTGCACGATGTGAACGAAGCGTGCTCGCTGATCCGCAAAGCTACGGAAAACGAAGATGCGCAAGTGAATTTCGGAGTGGTGCTGAACGAGTCGCTGGAGGACGAGGTGAAGATCACGGTGATTGCCACCGGGTTCCAGCGCGAGCATCTGCCCGAAATCACGCGTCGCCACGTGGAAGTGCATGAACCGGTAAAGGCAGCGCCCGTTCGCGAACCGGAGCCCGTCTACGAAGCCCCAACCCCGGAGATAGAGCCTGAGGTAGAGCCAGTGGTGTACGAAGAGCCGCCTCCACCCCGTCAGCCTCAGCACACTCAGCCCCAGTTGCCGCTGAACGAGCTGGACGTGCCAGCGTTTTTGCGGCGGGATCGTCGACTGTATCAGTAGGTGAAGGTGGGGCGCGTTTGACAATAGCAGGAGCCGGCTGAAAG
>JANXQZ010000433.1 GCA_025353235.1 Bryobacterales bacterium | reverse complement strand
TCGGCCAGGAAGAGCCTGGTCGTGGAACGGAACAGTAAACGGACACTATTCGAGAAACGCCGATTCTACTGGTCTCTTCTGTTGTCGTTAGCACTCGTTTTGTCAAGCGCTGGCGTTAACCGTTTGATTAAGACGGCAGGGGCGACATCGATCTCATTTCTGCTACTACTGCCAGGTTTACTTGTCGCTACCGGAGGGTACTTCAATCCGGAAGGCAGTGGCCAGGAGGGTGGCATGTTATTGGCGCTGGTAAGCAATGTTATTATCTACTGGGCATTGGCCTATGTCGTACTCACGCTTTTACATTATTGTCGGGAAGATGTGCAGCCCTAAGACATAGCAGCCTGAAGCATCGCGCGCGCGTACCCGACATTGAAGGCAATAGCGGCATACGCGCCCCCGCCAGGATAACCGCCGATGGGTCCGCGCTCCGCATCGTAATCGAGACGCCTAGGATGCTCGGGATAAATCTGGCGGGTGTACTTGTTTTTCACCAGCTCCTTCATCACGGCGAACATATTATTCACGCCCTCGTCGATCCACACTTCCCGATAACGCTCGTAGGGTTTCATCACTAAAACGTTTCGGAAATGCACGTGGTTGATGCGATCGCGGGAAGCGAAGTAACGGCATACTTCCACCGGGTCCTCTCCCATCTCGCGGGTTACCCCGCAATCGAAGGTGATGCCATTCGAAGGGCTGTCTACGATAGAGATCAGCTTTTTCCAGCCTGCAACCGTGCCCATGATTTGCTGAGAGCCGCGGCTAATGGGCGCTGGCGGATCGTTAGGATGCAGTGCCAGACGCACGCCTGCTTTCTCGGCTGTCGGAATCACAGCCTTTAAAAAATAGGCGCTGTTGCTCCACATTTCATCCAGGTTGTGGGCGCCTTCGCCGGGCAGCGGAGGCAGGTCTTTAAACTTCATTCCCTTCTCGTCGGGCCTGGTCTGGTATTGCTGGTTAGCGGTCTGCATGAGCTCGTAATCGAACCCGGTCCAGCCGGAATTCCCGCGCGCGGTGTCGATCTCCTCGAAGTACCCCTCCATCGAGCGGTGCGCGTAAAAATTGTATTCAACTACCTTGAGACCAACCTTGCCCGCCGCCACGATGGACTGTTTGATTTTCTCGATGTCTTCATCGCGCTTGTTCCCGGGCTTCCCGTAAAGTATATCGGGGGTGAGGTTGATCATCAGGTTGCCTACGGTGATGTCAATCGCCTTCCATCGGTCCATAATGGCGTTCAGGCTCTCTTCGGTCCACGGAACGCGGCCGCCGCCGGAGAGCACGTTATTCACGCCGAGTTGCTTGATCCTGCGCGGGCCGGCCATGGGGTCGGGAGCAGCGCCCCCAGCGGCAGCACCGCCATCGCCCATGGCTAACGCGATCTTGGGACTATCGTTGCTTTCCTTAGGTGCAGCCGGAACTTGAGCTGCCGCCAGAGACATGTCTGCGAGAGGCAGCAGCATGCCCGCGCCAAAGGTTTCCATTGCTCTTCTGCGAGAAAATGTCATGATTAAGGCCTGTCGTTAATCGCATCAGTATACATCACGGCGTTCCTGGTTAGTTCTACAGCGATGCAAGTTCTGATTGGTTGCATACTGGCAGAGCTATGCTCGGCGAGCAGTTCTAGGGAATGAGAACATTAGTGTCGATTAGTGTCGATGACGAGGCGCAGCCGGATCATCGGGCTGGTTCTCATGGTTCCTATCGGTAAGCGATTGCATGCCCATGCGAAACGGTTTTGCTGTATAATCTTAGGCCAGTCGTGATATTTACCAAGACTTCGCAAATCGTCAGTCCCGGAATACGAGCCCAACCACCTATCCTGGCCCAAGGAGCTTCCATTGAGTATCAACTCGCTAACCAATGCCGCAACTGCACGGCGCCCCGATTTTGCCCCACTGAATAGAGCGCCTAACGGCCTCTCCGAGATCGCATCCGCTGCATCAGGCATGCCAGCCGCAACCACTGCTGAAGTCGCCCAGCCGGCAGATGGGGCAACAGCCACGAATGGAGTTAACACAGCGATGCAGGTTCTGTTTGGTTACATACCGACAGAGGTGCTGACTCTCTATGTATCAATTGTGGCCGCAACCCATCCAAGCTCTCATGGGGGTGCTGGGGCCGCGGCCAACGTGATTGATCAAACGACAAAGGTAATGCCTGTGGATTGGATCGTCTTCTGGAGCTTTCTGGCTGCGACGCCGATAATTTTATGGGTGGTTTACGCAGCCAAGCTGAAGAGCGCCCAAAAGCAGCTTCCAGTCGCTTTTGCGGCGTGGCCTCTGTGGGAAATGTTCGCCGCTACTTTCGCTTACTTCGCATGGGCGTTCGCATTGCCGGGTACTCCGTTTCGTCAATTCGCAGACTGGTATTCAGCCGGGCTTGCCGGAGTCGCCGTGCTTGTCGTCTCGACCATTCTGGGTTTGCTTGCGCCATTGTTCCAAAATAGGCTCGGAACGTAGGCATCTTCAGAACCGGCTCGCCCGGGTTACTCTAAAACAGCAGTTTCAAGGCGAGCTGGCCAATCCTTGGATCCTGCGCGCTGGTGATGCTTCCAAACCCTCCTGCGCTCTGAGTGACGTTCGGATTGTTAAAGTTCTTGCGATTCGCAGTATTGAAAAACTCTGCGCGGAACTGCAGCCGAACTCGCTCGCGCACGGCGAATTCTTTAAAGAGACCCATATCCGAGTTCAACAAATCGGGACCTCGGAGCATGCCTTTGCCCACGCTTCCAAAACTCCCGATAGCAGGCAGGCCGAAAGCTGACGGAGACAAGAAATTCACGCAAGGCCCAGTGGGTCCGCACCCGCCCGGTCCGTAAGGATTGCCGCCCAAGTAATTCGCACGATCCGCTCCAATCCCGGTTTGAGACTGATCCTTGCCAGCCAAAATAGTCAGTGGCCCGCCCGACTGGTAGGTGAAGATGCCGGACCACTGCCAGCCTCCAGCCACCGTACGCAGGAAACGATGCGCGTCCGCAAACTTAGGTAGATCGTAGACATAGGAAGTCACGAAGCGATGCGTGTGGTCAAACTCCGAAGGACCGCGATCATACTGATGCCGTCCCGGGAAGTTCCACGGAACAGGCGAGTTGTTGCCGGCAGAAACTCCGGTAATGCCCTGGCCATATGGCAAAGTATCAATCGACTTAGACCAGGTATAGTTGGCCAACAGCGTCAGCCCTTTAGAGAATCGCTTCTGCAGTGTTAACTGCAATGAGTTATATCCGGAGTTGACGTCCTGCGCGGCTTCGGAAATGGAGCCGTAGGGTTGCAAAGCTCGGCGGGCATCCGTTGAAAGCTTGCTGCCAGCCGTAAAGACTGCCGGATTCAACTCGAGTGATTCAAGGAGATGGCGCGATTGAGATCCCACGTAGGCGGCTCGAGCAACCCAATCAGTCGCGATCTGACGTTCCAGAATCAGGTTCCATTGATACACCACCGGTGTCAGTTCCCTGGCACCGTTCGCAGGATCGTAGGTGATCACTAGAACCGGCCCTGGGAAGGTCGCATTCTTGGGCGGGGGGAATGGCGACGGATAGGGATTCACCAATCCCAGATAGGGATTGCTAAAGCTGCCTTGCGGCTGGGTCAGGCTGAACTGAGGGCTGAATGGAGTCACATCCACGAAGCGGTTGTTGAAGATTCCGTCCTGCATGGCGTCGTAGAAAATGCCTCCGCCGCCGCGCACGCTCATCCTGCCGTCGCCAGTGAGATCATAAGCGAATCCAATGCGCGGAGAGAAATTATTCAAGCTCGCGTTAGCACCCCACTTTGGGACGCCGGGGTCGCCTGGGAACAACAGCCCTGGAGGTGCATTCACATACACCTGCGAGCGCACGTTCGCGTTGTAATTGCTGACGCTGAACTGCTCCACGCGACCCTTTCGCTCCTGCCATGGAAAGAGCGGATCATAGCGCAGCCCGAGGTTTAGTGTGAGCCGCCGCGAGATATGAAAATCGTCTTGGACGTAACTGCTCCAAGACGTAACGCTGTTGTCCTTGAACTCGCCGAAGCCTTGGGTGAACGTTCGCACATACCCTAGCAGGAAACTAGCCAGCGCGTCGTTCGTTACGTCCGCGGTAAAGCTATAAGAGCCGCTGGTCCGGAACTGGTTGCGGAGCAGCACTTGTCCGCGGGCCGCAGAGGCTCCAAACGAAAGGCTGTGCTTTCCTATCACCCAATTAAAATCGTCGCTCAGATTGTACTGGTTGCGGATGAACGCTGCAGGATCGGTTTGGCTCGGATTGAAAAAGCCGGAGACATTGATGCCGGAGATGGTCTTGATTCCAGGCTGATAGAGCTTGGCACCTAAGTCGGCCAAGCTGATGCTGCCAGGAGCCGGCCCGCGGTTCGAGGTCTCTCGCGAGAAGCTGATGCGAGCCTCGTTGAGCGCCGTGGCGCTAACGACATGCGTCTCGCTGAGCATTGCGTTCTGCGAGTTGATCATCGAAAAATTGGAGTTGCTCAGATAGTTGGACTTATCCAGGAAGCCCATGTTCTGGAAACGGTCGAAGAAGTAGCGGCCCGTTAATCGATCCTTTTCCGAAAAGGAGTGGTCCACTCGGCCCAGGTATTCATTGAAATCTTGCGCGAGAGGAACCGAATAGAAGATGCGGCCGTTGCCTCCTTGAACCACGGGTATGTACTTGAGAAAGGCGAGGGCGGCAGGGTCGAAGCGGCTCACGGGAATCTTGTTGCCAGGGAAAGCAGTGCCCGTGAGAGGGTCAATCACGGTGGTAGCCTTCGCGAACGGATTCGCCGGATCCGAGGCGTTCAGCACGTTAGAGAAATCGCCATTTACGTTCGCGGCAGTGGGCGCAATAAAGCTGGTAGTCCCGCCGATGTTGCGAATGCGCGTTCCCTGGTATCCAAAGAAAAAGAAGTCCTTGTTCTTGCCGTTGAAGAGATGCGGGATCACGATAGGGCCGCCGATGGTACCTCCGAACTGGTTGCGCTTCAACTGATCGCGCGTGGGGGCGAAGAAATTCCGCGCATTGAATTCCGCGTTGCGGACAAATTCGAATCCATTGCCGTGCAATTCGTTGGAGCCGGCCCGAGTAACCACATTCACCACGCCCCCGGCGTTTCCGCCATACCTCGCCGAATAGTTCGCGGTCTGCACGCTGAACTCCTGCAAGGCGTCGGGGAAGGGAAATGGCTGGTTGGCGTTCGTATAGAGATCGTTATTATTCGCTCCGTCCAGGCGGAAGCTTAC
>JANXQZ010001024.1 GCA_025353235.1 Bryobacterales bacterium | reverse complement strand
ACTTTGGATCGCCCACGTTGCCTCGGTGCTGACTCAAGTCGTGAACAAACGCTACGGTCCGATGGATCCACCCGTGCGATGGGTCGTGACGGCCAACTGGCCTGCAACGCGCATTGGATCGTGGAAGCTACCCTCGCCAGGTGATTTGCTGTTGCCTCGGGTGGCTAACGCCCTGTGCTGCTATCCGGTAGCCTTCGCCGGGTCGAATCCCGAATACACAGCCGGGACCTTGCGTCGTCTGCTGCGGGATGCTCGGACCTTAAATTGTCCAATTGGAATCTTCCCCGAGGGGGCTGCCGCTGTGGCTGGAAAATTGTCAGACCCGCTCCCAGGCGTAGATCGGCTCTTGGGCAGAATGGGCAAATCGGGATGGCCGCTAGTGCCGGTTGGAATTGGGGAACAGGGGGGGATTGTGATCCGAGTGGGGAACCGCGTGTCGGCTGAAGAAATTGCGCAGTCAAGTGACGCGGCTAAACTGGCTATGGAGAAAATAAAAGCCGCTCTGCCATAACGGGAAGAGCGGCTTTCGAAGAAAACTAATTTACTTCGTTTTGTCTTTCAATTTGGCTGCGCCGTCTTCCGTTGCATCGGCAGTCTTATGAACGCCTTTTTTGGTGCCCTTTACGATGCCTTTGCCTGCATGCTTCGCTGCCCGACCCGTGGCTTTGCCCGCAGTCTTCACGTCGCTGCCCGCGTCCTTCATTTCGGCCTTGGGGCCTTCCTGAGCTACCAAGCTCAAACCGGTCACAAGCACGCCTGCTGCCAGCATTCCGAATAGATTTTTCATATGATGTACCTCGCTCCTGCCTATGAGACTTAGAGTCAGATCCTTTGGTTTCATCTACTTAGATTGAATTTGTTTAATCTAGATCAGTGCTTTGAGGCAGGAATCGCGTTTCCCAGATTCATGGAGCCACCGCCTTCGCTGACATAGTTTCTATTCCACGTGGGAATCTCCACCACCACATCGCCCTGCACAACGCACTGGCATCCCAGCCTTGATCGACGCGTGAGGCCGGGCGCCATATCCAGACGATCGGCTTCGTCGTCGTCCATCTCCGAAAGATTGTCTAAACCTTCTCTCACGATCACATGGCACGTGGTGCAGGCGTTGTTGCCTCCGCACGCATGTTCCAGGTGAATTCCAAAATGGAGACAAATATCGAGCAGCGATTCAGGCTTGCCATGTTCCGCGTAGGGAAGCTTGCCTTGTTCATATTCAACGGTTTGTCCGTCAATCGTAACTTTTGGCACTAATTCAGTATAGCTCCGGGCTGAAAATCTAATTGTCTATCGGGATTACTGTGATACACTACCTCCATGGAAACCACTTCCCGCAGCATCGTGAAAGCCATCAGCTATCGGATTCTCGGTTCACTCTGTACAGCGGGAATCGTGGCCGTGCTCACTGGCAATATGAAGCTCTCGGCAGGGGCTGGCGCCTTGGATGTGGTGGTGAAGCTCGTCGCCTATTTCGCGCACGAGCGGATCTGGAACTCGATTCCATTCGGTCGCCAGCGTTCTTCCTGGGAAGACCACCCCGCCTAACGCTCGTATACTGGTCTAGTGTTCCATGTCTTAGAAAAAGAGATCGCCACCCGTGTGTCCGGATTCATCCGAAACAAATTTGGCGTGGAGACTCCGGTCAGCCTTGAGCAGCCCAAGCAGTCTTCGTTTGGAGAGCTAGCCATTCCGGTGGCTTTCCAGCTAGCCCGGCAGCTGCGCCTCGCCCCCAAGATAATCGCCCGCCAATTAATTGAAGAACTAGGCTCGATACCCGGCGTGGCGGCTTTGGAAGTCGCCGGGAACGGATTTATAAACGTCCGCCTGGATCGGGGTTCCTACGGCATTTCCCTCTTGCAAAAATCCTCCCCCGTTTCCGACCGAGGGGGGAAGATTATCGTCGAGCACACCAACATCAATCCCAACAAAGCGGCCCACATCGGCCACTTGAGAAATGCCGTGCTGGGCGACACCTTCGTGCGCATGCTGCGCGCGATCGGCCACACTGTCGAGGTTCAGAATTATATAGACAACACCGGGGTCCAAGTGGCGGACGTAGTGGCCGGCTTCGAGCACCTTGAGAAACGCCGGGTGGACGACGTTCTCAAGATGATCGTAAATCAAGATCATCGCTTCGACTATGTTTGCTGGGATCTCTACGCCCGCATGTCGACGTACTTCAAAGAGCATCCCGAGACGCTGCCGTGGCGCCATGAAACGCTGCAGGCCATCGAGGCTGGCAAGGGCGAGACCGCAGAATTGGCCCACGTGGTGGCGGACGCCATCGTCCACGCACACTTGAAAACGATGCTGCGCCTGGGTGTTGAGTACGACCTTCTGCCCCGAGAAAGCGAGATTCTCCACCTGCAATTCTGGGCGACCGCGTTCGAGCAGTTGAAAGAGCGGAAGGCGATCTACTTCGAAACCGAGGGGAAGAACTCGGGCTGCTGGGTAATGCCGGGATCCGCCTATTCGGAAGATGCGGCCGAGGAAGATTCCAAGGTGATCGTTCGCTCGAACGGGACGGTGACCTACGTCGGGAAGGATATCGCTTACCAGCTTTGGAAATTCGGGCTGCTGGGCAAGGACTTCTACTACATGCGCTGGAACACGTATCCCGATGGGCATGCGGTCTGGTCGACCACGGACCAGCCCACGGGCGATTCAGCGCCTCCGTTCGGGAAAGCCGAGCGGGTGTACAACGTCATCGATTCGCGCCAGTCCTATCTGCAGGAGGTGGTGGTGGCCGGGCTTCGCGCGCTCGGCTATGAGGGGCAAGCGGATCGGTCCATTCACTTTTCCTATGAGATGGTGGCGCTCTCGCCGCGAACCTGCGTCGAGCTGGGCATCGAGCTTTCCGAAGAAGACAAGCGCAAGCCGTACATCGAAGTCTCGGGCCGCAAGGGGCTGGGCGTGAAGGCGGACGATCTTCTGGACAAGCTCATTCAAAAGGCGCTGGAAGAAGTGGAGTCGCGGCACGAAGAAGCCCCAGCCGAGCAGCGCAAGCAGGTGGCTACGCAGCTTGCAGTGGGAGCGCTGCGCTACTTCATGCTGAAATTCACGCGCAATTCCTTGATCGCGTTCGACTTCCAAGAGGCGCTAAGCTTCGAAGGCGAAACCGGACCTTACGTGCAGTATGCCGTAGTCAGGGCGCGGAACATCCTGAAGAAGATGTCGGAGCGCGGCGAGACGCTGCCCGATTTCGCGGCTGTGCTCGACCAAGCTGCCATGGTCAGACAGCTACAGAGCGAGGACTTCTGGCAGTTGTTGCTGGCGGTATCGAAGGCCGATTCGGCCATCGAGAGGGCAGTGACATCGGGCGAGCCGGCGCACGTGGCCCGGTACGCTTTC
>JANXQZ010000366.1 GCA_025353235.1 Bryobacterales bacterium | reverse complement strand
AGCGCTACCTTGAAATTCTTGGCGGTCCACCGCCACGTGTTCTGTTCGAGTCCGTGAAACCCTTCAATGAGCTGGCTTGCCGCCGACGGGTCCGCTACACGAACTACGCTGCTGAGTTCTTGCGCAGTCCACTCCCAATCCGTTTTCTCCGGATTCAGCGGTCTGCTCTGGTTGTATCCCGCGTCACGCATGAGCGCCGCAAGCTCTTCGGGCGTAGTCTGAAAACTGGCCAATTGTCGAGCTACAACTTCGGCCACCACTTTGGGATGGAAGCGCTTCAATGTATTCAATGCACCGCGCAGCACGCCTACTTCCGCCCCCTCGACATCGATCTTGATCGCATCCACTCGAGTGAGGCCCAGCTCGCGGACTACGTCGTCAATGGGCCGGCCGCGAACCGAGAACGGGCGAGGGGGTTCGGCCGAAATGTTGGCATTGTCGCGAGCCAGCGAGGATGCTCCCGTGTTGGCAATCGATGCGGCGTAGAGCGTTAGGGTCTGCTCGCGATCCGTGCAGGCGACGGGCTCCACGATCACGTTGTCGAAACGATTTGCTTTGACGTTGTCCCGCAGCAACAGGAGAGTCTCGGGGTTCGGCTCAAAGGCCACCACGCGCCCGGTCTTGCCCACCTGCGCCGCGGCCTTCATGGTGAAGTATCCGATGTGGGCTCCCACGTCGAAATAGACGCTGCCCTCCGAGAGCGACGAAGCTGTGGCGTTCCAAACTTCGGGTTGCCAATCGCCGGTTCTCAAAATAGTCAGCGGCACCAGGTCGCGGGGATCGAGGACGTAACTGATATTCGGCTGGACTTGGATGCGGGCCGGCCCCAGCAGTCCGACTCTGCAGAGGAACGGTTCGAGCCCTTCCAGTGCTTTCTCCGCGCGTTGAAAATGGGGGCGATCGGCCCAACTGCGCTCCAGCCGATAGTAGGCTTTTACCGTGCGCGATCGATGAGTATATGCGTAAAGCAGTCCAAGTCCGGCGACTGCGGCCACGATAATGGCAAGAAGCAACAATCTCCTGGTTTTCGGTCTCAAGAGTAAATGGTACCTTGCATGCCCCACGCTAAAATGGAGATATGCGCAATGCGTTCACTGCGATTGTGGAGCAGGACGGTCCTTGGTACATCTCTTATTGTGCTGAAGTGCCGGGTGCTAACGGC
>JANXQZ010000354.1 GCA_025353235.1 Bryobacterales bacterium | reverse complement strand
CGCGAGTCTGCCGCGTGTAAGTGTCCACCGCCGTCCGTTTCAGGTAACCTTCCCGCGTCACTGTCACCGCAACGTCTTCCACCTGGACCAGATCTTCCAGGTTGATATCGCCCGGATCGTCAATGATCTTCGTGCGCCTCTCATCGCCGAAGTCCTTTTGTACTTCTTTCAATTCCTTCACGATCACGGCCCGCACAGCCTTCTCCGAACCAAGTATTTCCAGGTACTCGCCGATCATGCGCTGGATCTCGGCCAACTCGTCCAGAATCTTCTGCTGCTCCATGCCCGTGAGCCGCTGGAGCTGCAGTTCGATAATTGCCTGAGCCTGCCGCTCACTAAAGGCTTCAAACGGGGCTAAGCCAGCCGCGAAACGGGTTGCCGATTCTCCCTCGAAGGCTGCGATCCCGGTCCGCTCCTGCAATCTGACTATAGAGGCGATCTGTTCGGCCGTCATCGGCAGACCGGTCAAGACCTCGCGCGCCTCCTTAGGATTCCTCGAAGCGCGAATCAGCTCGATCACAACATCCAAATTGTTCAGCGCTTTTTGGAATCCGAGCAGCAAGTGCTCGCGCTCCCGCGCCTTGCGCAACAGGAAGTCGGTGCGCCTGCGAACAACGTCGATGCGGTGCTCGATGAAGCGCTTGATCACGTCGATCAAGCCCAGCTCGCGAGGCTGGCCATTGACGATCGACAACATGATCACGCCGAAATTCGACTGCAGTTGCGTGTGCTTATACAGGTTGTTGAGAATGATCTCGGCCTGTTCGCCACGCTTCAGCTCGAAGACGATGCGCATGCCGTCGCGATCGCTCTCGTCCCGAATTTCCGAAATCCCCTCGATCTTTTTCTCGTTCACCAGCGCGGCCGCATGTTCGATGAGGCGGCTCTTGTTTACTTGATACGGGATCTCGGTGATGACGATCGCTTCGCGATCCTTCCCGGACTTTTCGGTGGCAGCCTTGGCGCGCATCCTCAATGTTCCGCGGCCTCGGGTGAAATAGTCGTAGATGCCGACACGACCGAGAATGAATCCTCCCGTGGGGAAATCCGGCCCTTGCACGAATTCCATGACCTGCGGAAGAGTCATGTGCGGGTTGTCGATGAGGGCGATAGTGGCGTCGACAATCTCGGTGAGATTGTGCGGCGGGATGTTGGTCGCCATGCCGACCGCGATGCCGGACGACCCGTTAATCAGCAGGTTCGGCACCCGCGTGGGCAGCACTTCCGGCTCATCCTTCGTATCGTCGAAGTTGCGGCGGAAGTCGACCGTTTCTTTGTCGATGTCTTCTAGAAGCGCAGTGTCAATCCTGGATAGCCGCGCCTCGGTATACCGATAGGCTGCTGGCGGATCGCCATCCACGGATCCGAAATTGCCTTGGCCGTCGATGAGCATGTAGCGCATCGAAAAGGTCTGAGCCATGCGAACCAGCGCGTCGTAAACAGCCGTGTCGCCGTGGGGATGGTAGTTCCCAAGCACCTCGCCGACGATCTTCGCACACTTGCGGGTGGGCCGATTGTACGCCAGTCCCATCTCGCTCATGGCGAATAGGATGCGCCTGTGGACCGGCTTCAAACCGTCGCGCACGTCCGGGAGAGCGCGGCCGATGATCACGCTCATCGCGTAGTCGAGATACGAGCGACGCATCTCGTCTTCGATGTTGATGGGGATCAGGTTTTTGTTGCTGTCGCCGCCAAGCGGCATCTGCGGTCCGCCACCTCCCGGCGGCGGGGGTTCCTGCGGACCCTTCGGAACTTCCGGATTTGCCAAATGCTAACTCCTGCCAATAGTAATTTTGATGCGCAACGGGATCAACCGCTCATCGAGCCGAGGAATTGCGCATTGCTCGGCGTCTTGCTCAGCTTGTCCAAAAGCAATTCGATCGACTCAACCGGAGACAGCGGACTGAGCACCTTGCGCAACACCCAGATCCGATTCAACTCTTCCTTGGGCAGCAGAAGCTCGTCCTTGCGGGTGCCGCTCTTGTTGATATCGATGGCCGGGAACACGCGCTTGTCCACCAGCTTGCGATCCAGGTGGATTTCCATGTTGCCGGTACCCTTGAACTCTTCGAAGATCACGTCGTCCATGCGGCTGCCGGTGTCGATCAGCGCGGTGGCGACGATGGTCAGCGAGCCACCCTCTTCAATGTTGCGAGCAGCTCCGAAAAAGCGCTTCGGGCGTTGCAAGGCGTTAGAATCCACACCGCCAGAGAGCACTTTCCCGGACGGAGGGACTACGGTGTTATAAGCGCGCGCGAGACGGGTAATGGAATCGAGCAGGATCACCACGTCGCGCTTGTGCTCAACCAGGCGCTTGGCTTTTTCGATCACCATCTCGGCCACCTGCACGTGGCGCGAAGCTGGTTCGTCGAACGTGGAACTGATCACTTCACCCTTCACCGAGCGCTGCATGTCGGTGACTTCTTCGGGACGCTCGTCGATCAGCAAAACGATCAGAGAAACATCGGGCGTGTTGGTTGTGATCGAGTTGGCGATGCTTTGAAGCAGCATCGTTTTACCGGTCCGGGGAGGCGCGACGATCAGCCCGCGCTGCCCTTTGCCGATGGGCGTGAGCATATCCATCACGCGGCCCGAGTAGTTATCTTTAACTGTCTCGAGCTTCAGACGCTCGTTCGGGTAGAGCGGCGTTAAGTTGTCGAAGAAGATCTTGTTGCGAGCCTCTTCCGGCGGTTCGAAATTGATCGCGTCAACTTTGATCAGCGCGAAGTATCGCTCGCCTTCTTTGGGCGGTCGGATCTGGCCGGAGATGGTGTCGCCGGTGCGCAGATCGAAGCGGCGGATCTGCGAAGGCGAGACGTAAACATCGTCGGGTCCAGGCAGGTAGTTATATTCGGGCGCGCGCAGAAAACCGAAGCCGTCGGGCAAGCATTCCAGCACGCCTTCCGAGAAGATGAGTCCGCTCTTCTCAGCCTGCGTCTGGAGGATCTTGAAGATCAACTCCTGCTTGCGCAGGCCGGCGGTTTGCATGACGCCGAGATCCTTGGTGATCTGGTTGAGCTTTTGGATGCTCATGTCCTTCAGTTCCACCAGGTCGAGAGTGTTGCCGTTCTTCTGGTTGGCCTGCTGTCCAGCCTGTGCGCCGTGCCGCTTGCGGCCTCCGGCACCCTGGCCCGATCCAGTCTGATCGGAAGGCTTCGCGTCGCTCTTCTGATCCGCTCGGACTTCGACCGGCGCCTTGGCTTCTGCAGGCTTGGCGTCGGTTGGCTTGACCTCGGCGGCTTTGGTTTCCGCCTCCTGGCTCCGCGCTTCTACTGGTTCTGGCGAACCGGCTATTGGTTGCTCTTGATTTTCAAAATTGCTTGCCAAATTTCCCTCGCTCCCCGGCATCCTACCGCCGAGAACGGCAGAAACTCGCTCGAGCAATGGCTCTGCAGCGCCTTCATGCCGTGGTGTTTTTCCTTTTGAGTTTTCAGCTTGTCCATCTTCGTGGCGATGATCGTAAATCGCCGGTTATGGAACTCCAGCCAATCCCTAAGTTCCAAATCTTTTTCCATCCAGCCCCGACGTGAATCCAGGATCAGGAAGCACATGTCCAAGGTCTTGCGCTCTACCAGATAGCTTTCAATGAGACCTTTCCACTCCGCCTTGATCGGCTTGGGCACCTTGGCGTACCCATATCCAGGCAGATCGACGAAAAGCACGCGACCGTCAATTCGGTAGAAGTTAATCGATTGCGTGCGGCCAGGCGTGGCGCTCGTGAATGCCAATCCGTCCTGCCCAGCCAAACAATTCAACAGACTCGATTTCCCGACGTTGCTACGGCCTAGAAACGCAACCTCGGGGAGCGTCTCCGCCGGAAACTGATCCGGCCGGACAGCGCTGATAATCAGTTCCGCACCCACGGCTGGTTCCTGGTCCTAATGCGAGACTCGCTCTTCCGTGGGCCGCGCGATTTCCACCGGCGACGTGGTTGCCGCCAGCGGCAGAGCGATGATCTCGCGCTCAAGCGCGATCTTTAAAACCTCGTCCATCGAACGCACCAGATGAAATTTCATCTGCTTCCGAATGTTCTCGGGAATCTCCACCAGATCCTTTTCATTGTCGTTGGGGAGGATGATTTCAAAGATGCCCTGCCGATGCGCGGCGAGCAGCTTTTCTTTAAGCCCGCCAATGGGCAGAACACGTCCCCGCACGGTGATCTCGCCGGTCATGGCAAGATTGCATCGCACGGGAATGTTGGTCAATGCGCTGCAAATGCTGGTCGCCAGCGTAATACCGGCGGAAGGCCCATCCTTTGGAATAGCACCCTCGGGCACGTGCACGTGAATATCCAGATTGCGATAGAAGTCCCGAGGCAGTCCTAACAACTGTGCGCGAGACCGCACGTAGCTCATGGCAGCATGCGCCGACTCCTGCATCACGTCGCCCAGCTTCCCTGTTATTTGCAGTTTGCCGCGACCTTCCATCACCGTCGCTTCGGTGGTTAGGATCGATCCGCCCACCTCGGTCCAGGCCAACCCGGTGGTGGCACCCACTTCGTTCTGCTTATCGGTCTCTAAGTCCCGGAATTTCTGGGGGCCTAAATACACATTCAAGTTATCGGACTTGATGACCACTTTGGCCGGGACGTCCGACTTTAAATTCGTCCCCCGATTGCCTTGAGCATTCACTACGGAGCGGGCGATCTTGCGGCATACGTTGCCCACTTCGCGCTCCAGGTTGCGCACACCCGCCTCGCGCGTGTAACCCTGCACGAGCGATTGCAGGCCACCATCCTGGAACTCGAGATTCTTGCCCGAAAGCCCCGTGCCCTTCAACTGTTTTGGCACCAGAAAGCGTTTTGCAATCTCCATCTTCTCAATCTCGGTATAGCCGGAGAGACGGATCACTTCCATGCGGTCCTGCAGCGCAGGCGGAATGGTGTGCAGCACGTTTGCCGTGGCGATAAAGAACACCTGGCTCAGATCGTATTCGACATCCAAGTAATGATCCATGAACATGCTGTTCTGTTCCGGGTCCAGCACTTCCAGCAGGGCCGCCGACGGGTCGCCGCGGAAGTCAGTAGACATCTTATCCACTTCATCCAACATGAAGACCGGATTCTTGGTGCCAGCCTTCTTCATCATCTGCAGAACCTGGCCGGGCAGCGCTCCAATATACGTGCGGCGATGACCGCGAATCTCAGCCTCGTCCCGCACGCCGCCGAGCGAAAGGCGAACAAACTTTCGTCCAGTGGCTTTGGCGACCGACATTCCAAGCGAAGTCTTGCCTACGCCCGGAGGTCCGACAAAGCACAAGATCGATCCCTTGGGATTCTGCACCAGCCTGCGCACAGCCAAAAATTCGAGGATGCGCTCCTTGATTTTTTCAAGTCCGTAATGATCGGACTCAAGCACTTCCTGAGCGAAGTTGAGATCGCGAATCTCCTTGGACTTCTTCTTCCATGGAACGGCTAGCATCCAATCGAGGTAGTTCCGCGACACAGTGGATTCAGCCGACATCGGCGGCATATTCTCGAGCCGCTTCAGTTCCGCCATGGCCTTCTCATGAGCGTCTTTGCTCATGCCCGCCGCGTCGATCTTCTTTTTCAGCTCGTCGAATTCGCTCTTCTCGCCGCGGCCGAGTTCTTTCTGAATGGCTTTAATCTTTTCGTTGAGGTAATACTCTTTCTGGGCGCGCTCCATCTGCCGCTTCACGCGGTTATTGATGTTGCGCTCCATATTGAGCTTTTCGATTTCGACTTCCAGGATATCGGCGATGCGATTCAGGCGCTCCAGCGGATCGAAAAGTTCGAGCAATTCCTGTTTTTCTTCCACCGGGATCTGCAAATTCGCGGAGATGGCGTCGGAAAGCTTCCCCGGATCATCCACGCGAACCG
>JANXQZ010000331.1 GCA_025353235.1 Bryobacterales bacterium | reverse complement strand
CTGTTCATGATGAACAGCGATTTTGGGTTCGATCATGCTAAAAAGATTGCGGATAGTCTGGTTGCCATGCACGACATAACCGATTCGAAACGACTGGAGATGGCTTACCTGCGCATTCTCGATCGGAAGCCCGATGCTCGCGAGGTCGATTCGGCCTTAACGTATATCAGCCAATACGCTCGCAAATACCCCGATTTGGACGCTTGGCAGAGCTTCTGTCATGTCTTGATTTCTTCCAACGAGTTTGTTTATCTGGACTGAGGAACCTCCATGCTAGATCTCCAAAAGCTGTTCCACGCAAAAGAGAAGCCAACGACCCGCAGGGGATTGCTGCGAGCAGCTGGATGCGGTTTCGGGTATCTCGCTATGGCCGGGATGATGGCTGAAGAAGCCAAGTCGGCTGTGATCGCCGGCAATGCCAACGCTAGTCCGCTCGCGCCGCATCTGCCTCATTTCGCTCCCAAGGCGAAGCGGGTAATCTTCTTGTTCATGCATGGCGGGCCTTCCAGCGTAGACACGTTCGACCCCAAGGAAAGGCTTGATCGGGATAACGGGAAGCCGTGTCCGATTAAGCTGCCGCTTTCGTTTGCGAAGGGTGAACTGGGTCCGCTGATGAAATCGCCGTGGGAGTTTAAGCAGCATGGGCAGAGCGGCATTCCCGTCAGCAGTTTGTTTCCAAATGTAGCGCAGCATGTGGACGACCTCTGCGTCATTCGTTCCATGGTCGGCGAGGGCGTGGATCACGGCGCTGCGCTGCTGCAAACCTTCACTGGGACGAGCACGTTTATCCGGCCCAGCATGGGATCATGGGCCCTGTATGGACTTGGGACGGAGAATCAGGATCTGCCTGGCTTCATTACGATCAAGCCCACGCTGTCGCATGGAGGCGCGAAGAATTGGAGTTCGGCATTCCTGCCTGGAGCTTTTCAAGGGACCGCGATTGGCAACGCGGGCATGAAGATCGACGACATCAAGGGCGAGCCGATCGAGTACTTATTGAATAAGCATTACTCGCCGGAGCAGCAGCGCTTTGAGTTGGATATGCTTCAAAGCATCAATCGGCGGCACTCCGAGGTGAGGCATCACGATCCGCAGCTGGAGGCGCGGATTCAGGCTTACGAACTCGCGTTTAAGATGCAGTCGCAGGCTCCGGAAGCATTTCAGGTGGATTCGGAATCCGAAGCGACCAAGAATCTGTACGGTTTGGATGACCCCAAGACGCAGGATTTTGGGTGGCAGTGTTTGCTGGCTCGCCGCTTAGCCGAGCGAGGTGTTCGATACATTCAATGCACGCACAGCTACAAGTGGGATCAGCACGGGGAATTGTTTGTAAAGCACAATGAGAACGCGAAGGAAGTAGATAAGCCGATCGCCGGGCTTTTGGCAGATTTGAAGGCTCGCGGACTGCTGAAAGATACGCTGGTGATCTGGGCGGGCGAGTTTGGGCGCACTCCGATTTCGCAGGGCGGCGATGGTCGGGATCATAACCCCTATGGCTATTCGATCTGGATGGCGGGCGGCGGCGTTAAGCCCGGATTTGTATATGGGGCCACGGATGAGATTGGCTACCATGCCGTGGAAGATCGGATGCACATCCACGACTTTCATGCCACCGTGCTGGCGCTGATGGGCTTGGAACACACGAAGCTGACGTATCGTTATAGCGGTCGAGACTTCCGGCTTACGGATGTGGCGGGCGTGGTGGCGAGTAAGATTATCGCGTAGTAGCATACCAACAGAGGCCTTCCAATCTGAGTTCTAAAAGGAGTGGATTGCGTTTAGCACCGCATTTGTTGCTACTCCAGCAGACCAATTCTGGAAGTTCGGAGGCTCCCCCCGATCACGATAGACATCAACTACAAAAAGCATCACTGCTGTCCGGCTAAGTTCTGCTTGTGATAGCTCTAATTTTCCAGCAGTTCCGCAGTGCTAATGTCCCACATGTGGTTTGTGATCCCAGCATCCATCGGCAGGCACCGCCCCCACTCTGGAATGCGCTGAAGCGCTACCATCAAGGCAGTGGATCGCTTTCACGTTCATAATTTCGGGTGCCGGGCATCCCAGGCCGATGGAGCGGCTATCGAGGCAGCGTTGGCCGCAAAAGGGATGCAGTCAGAAGCTGAAATGCGAGCGGCTGAACTCGTAATTCTGAACACTTGCACGGTTACTTCGAACGCGGATGACGATGTGCGGCAAACCATCCGGCGAGTCCACCGCGAGAACCCGGCTGCGCGCATTTTAGTGACGGGTTGTTACGCTCAGCGAGCGCCGCAAGATCTGGCGGGTATGCCTGGAGTGGAGTGGGTAGTTGGCAACTCTCATAAGGTACGGATTCCGGAGATCTTGGATTCGAGCGAGGGCGCACCGTACCACGGCGGAGTCTATGTAGGCGATATCTTCGCTCAACACGATTTCTTAGCCGCTCCCGTCGAAGACGCCGCAGGGGACCGAACCCGTCCCAACCTGAAGATTCAGGACGGCTGCAACAATCGATGCTCCTTCTGCATTATCCCGTTCGTGCGCGGACGCAGCCGCAGCGCTCCCATCGACCGCGTGATCGCGCAGGTGGGCACATTGGCAACCCGCTATTGCGAGGTTGTACTCAGCGGGATCAACCTCGGAAGATGGGGAAGGGAAGCGGGCAGCGCGCTGCGATTGGCAGACCTGCTGCGGCGTTTGCTGGCCGAAACGGATATCGAGCGCCTTCGGTTAAGCTCCGTAGAGCCGATGGACTTCAGCGACGATCTGCTCGGGCTGATTGCAAGTTCTCCGCGCATCGCCAAGCATGTGCATGCGCCTCTGCAATCCGGTTCAGATCGGGTGCTGCGGCGAATGCATCGCAAGTATCGTCCCAAGCACTATGAGGATCGGGTGCGGAAGGCAAGGGCGCTCATGCCGGACGCCGCCATTGGGGCGGACGTTATGGTTGGATTCCCTGGAGAAACAGACCAGGAGTTTGAGGAGAGCCGCGCGTTTATCGAAAGCCTACCTTTCACTTATCTGCATGTTTTCACGTACTCCGAACGGCCGGGCACGCTAGCAGCCGAGTGTGGCGATCAGGTACCGATGGCAGTTCGTAAAGAGCGGAATCGTATTCTTCGCGATCTGGCCGCCTGGAAGAATCTTCAATTCCGAATCTCGATGATTGGTAAGACTTTGTCCGTGGTTACGCTTGACCAAGGCGCGCTGAGCGACAACTTTCTAAAGGTGGAGTTGAATCGGGGGGGGAAAGCCAACGTACTGAGGAAAGTAGAGATTGGGGCGTTGTCGGGGATCGGCCTACGAGAAGCCGACCCCCTGATGATCTTATAACTACCGGCCTCTCGCGCTGCTACTGCCGGAGGATGCGCCGCCTCGGCCACCGCCAGAAGATGCACCACCGCCCATGGACGACATCCCGCCACCGCCACCGCCGCGAACTGCCGTTGAGGACGGCGTTGAGAGATCGCTAACGGTCGAAGCCGAGCTCCGGCTACCGGAGTAAGTCGACCCGGATCCCGTGGATCCAACTGGACCTCTCGAGTGATTCGCAACTGTTCCCCGGATCGCCGAATTGCCTCCGTAGTTCCCGGTGGAGCGCCTGGAAGGAGCTGCCCCGTTTGCACTGCTGCCGCTCCCGCCCGAGCCCGATCCCGAGTTGTAGTACCCGCTGCCCGGATAGTAAGATCCGCCGTAATAAGGATAGTAATATCCAGCCGCATACGGACTAAAATAGCTATATCCAAAAGGACTGAAAGCCATTCCGCCCATCGGAACGAAGGTGTACATCCCGAACATTGGATTGAAGAACCATCCGCCCATGGATCCAACCATGGATCCAGCCATGGACCCGCCCATGTAGCCGTTTCCATATGAAGACCAATTGTTGGAATCGTTGTACATAGACCGTGCCGCCGAGACGTTCGCCGTGGCCAAATAGCCTGCGCGCCGCGAACTCCACCGGGTCAGCTCGTCTCCTGCCTTGGCGTCGAACTTCTCCGCCATCAGCGTGCCCCCGAGTTGCGTTTCCTTGCCCTTCTTCAATGTCAACTGGTCGCTGGCGGTTTTCACGAGGGCTTCGCCTTCATAAACCCGCAAACGGCTAGGATCGCTGGTGAACCCATAGAGCCCGGCCTTCTCCAGAATCGTCGTCGTGCCGTTGAAGAGCACGGAGATCACGTTTCCCTTAACCTTCGCGGCAGCAGAGTCCTTGGTAAAATCGACAGATTCAACCAGAATCTCGCCTTTGATCAGTTCTAGTCGCGTATCGCTCAGCTGGTTAGACAGCATGCGAACTTCACTGTTCTCGGCTACTCGGAGGAACGATCCAGGCGTCAGCAGAATTTCCGCGCGCCCTTCCTCGGTCCGGAATGTCTCGTTGACTTTGATCTCCGGGAAATGCCCGAATTTCATCTCGACCGCTTTGTCTTGAAGAAATGCACTGCCATCGACATAGTGGACGACGCCAGAGTGCACGGAAATGACGGATTGCCCGTATGCCGAAAACACAGCAAACGAACTTAGAATAAGAGTAGCCCCGGTTAGACGCATGTGGTAGTCCTGATAGATTGTACGACGGATGTCAAGGAGCGCCGGTTACACGATCTTAATCTAGCGTTGCTCGGTAACGGATTTGTCAGCCAATTCCCCCAAGATCGGCAGCCGGAACTGCTCTTCTTGACTGGCTTTGATGATCATGAAGATCCAAGCCCCGAACACGGCGGCCTTCAACAGAGCCGGGACCACATGATAGAAATTGAACCCGCCCATCGGCCAGTGAAATAAAGGACTCAGCACCCACTCTATGATGAGCCAGGCGACGAAGAGGTACAGGC
>JANXQZ010000306.1 GCA_025353235.1 Bryobacterales bacterium | reverse complement strand
GACAACCAGACGGGATCGCGCCATCGGGATATGGAGAGATCACTTCGCAATCTCCGGGTCCCGAACAAAAGGATGAGCAGTAGCCTGCGGCAGGTGACCCTATCCAGGGCCAAGCCAGGTCGAACCAACTCCAAGTCATTCTTCGCTCCAATGCGGGACCAGAACGCGTCCGGCGATTCGGGACAGTGAACGTCGGCACATTCACCACCTCTCTTGCTGAAGCGTTCTCCGCTATCGGAGAACGTTGAACGCGGCCACTGCCTTTTTGGGGATCCGCTGCGGCAATACGAGCTCCGGCATCGGCTTACCCTGGAAGAGCTTTACTAGCGGTTTTGCCATCCAGCCTGCCCAAACACTGGATCGGCTCCGGCGGGCGCTATCCGTAGAGATCCCCGTGTTGGCGTACATCTGCCGGTAAAGCCGGGAAACCATCACGAAGATTACGCGCGCTTTTAGAGATGAAACGCAGCTCGAGCGTTCCCAAACTGAGCGCATGCTGTAAAATCCGTCCCACACCCCTTGCGTCCTTTGGCGAATCTCGTCGGAGCTCATGGACGGGTGGGGAGAGAACATCTTGGGCCGCACCTGCGCCGGGATTAGCCAGTAGCGCGTAAGGGGAACTCCCGCCACCAAGGTTGGCGACTCATTCTGCGCCTTTTCCCACTTGTCAAAGTCGACCGTTCCGGGAAACGGCGTTAGCATCACAAATTGGGCGAAGGTCAAATCAGCTTTCTTCGCCAACTCTTGCGTGGCTTCAAACGTGGCGGGCTTGTCGCTCGGCAGGCCGAAGATAAACGAACCCAGAACGTGAACTCCGTGCTTTCGGAAGGTCTTCAGCCGAACCACCAGATCCTCGCCAGAGCAGTTAAAATCCTTGTAAACAGCCTTCAGCCCTTCGGGCGTGACCGCCTCCACACCCACCAACGCGCCCCGGATTCTGGCTTTTTGCATGGCGTCCAGGAAGTCGGTGTCTTCGGCCGCCTCCATGGTGATCTGGGTGAAGAAGACCATGTCTTTGGGCAGTTCGGCCAAGCGCGCCATCAGTTCGAAGCGCTCTTTTCGAATGGATCGGAGTTCTTCGAGCTTGGCCACGTTATTCTGCCGCTCGGCCAGCTTCAAATCGGTCAACGTGACCGGATAGAAATTATCGTCGGCCAGTGCAATGAAGCGGAAGCCCTTGCGGCGCAACTCTACGATTTCATCGATCACTGGGTCCGACGGACGTTGCCGGGGCTTTTGCCCGTCGGTTCGCCAGACAGAGCAAAAGGAGCAGTGCTTGGCGCATCCTCGGACGGTCTGGACGGAAGCCCACATGTATTTTTGCGGGGGCAGCAGGTCCCAGCGCGCCGCCAGGAATTGATCGGCGCCGATTCGGCCGCCTTCGTAAATGCGCCGGAGCGTTGTGGCCGCACAGTCTCGGAGAGCCTCGCCCCAAGCCACGTCGCCATCACCCTTAACGACTGCCTGCGCCGCTCCAAGTTCGAATGCCTCTTCTGGAAACAATGTGGCGTGAATTCCGCCATAGATCACCGAGGCGCCTTCTGCATGCGCGAGACGGCCCAGTTCGTAGCCCCGCAGAGCGTTTCCTGTGTGAATCCCGATTCCAACCACGTCCCCTGGCCGAAGGCACTTAGGATCGAAGCGTTGCAGCGTCTCATCGCAAATGATCGGGTCGCCAAAAGAACCCGGCGTCGCGGCCGCAAGCACGAAAAGCCAACGGGGTGTTATAACTGCTGTTCCAAACGAAGTATCGCTCGGATTCACTAGGTGTACGCGCATAGTCTCCTGGGTTATTATCTACTAACGAGTAACATATTGATAGTAGTAATTCACCTGGTGCGCCGAGCCTAGTTGCTGAAATTCACTATTTGTCGGTTAGGGCGGTAACGCCGGGCAGACGCACGCCGGCTAAAAAGTCGAGGGATGCTCCGCCTCCGGTCGAGATGTGGCTGATCTTATCCGAGACTCCGGCTGTCTTGACGGCCTTCTCTGAATCTCCACCCCCAACCACCGATACCGCGCTTGATTCCGCAACGGCATGCGCCAAAGCCATCGTGCCCTTGTCGAACGGGGGCGTTTCGAACACTCCCATTGGTCCGTTCCAGATGATGGT
>JANXQZ010001013.1 GCA_025353235.1 Bryobacterales bacterium | reverse complement strand
GTGGGCAGATGGATGATGTTGGATCCGACGAGCCGCTTCGGGATACGGATTCCTTTGGGATAAATGCTGTCGAGCGCAAGCATCTTCGCTTTGGGCTCGTAGTGAATCCACTCCTCGCTTTCGTCGTAAAGATGGATGTTGCGCAGGCCGTATTTGTCCACAACAACCTGTTTGTGCTTATTGGCGATTTCGCCGCGCCTCGCGCTGACCACAACGGTTCGGTTGTGACAACCGTAAAGACTTTCTTTGGGATAGCCGTCTTCGAGGAGCGTGGAGATGACGCCATCGAGCTGCCACGGTGTGGTCGAACAAGCGGGATAGAAGTGTTGCCAGCTGATATTGATCTTGAGCGCGGTTTCCCGGTCTCGGGGCAGAAACTGCTCATAACATGCCAGGCGCATCAGGCGCCCGTAATCGCCGATGACGGTGGCTGGCGCCGTTTTCAGTACCGCAACTCGAGATCGTGTCATGAGAGTCGTTTTACCTGGCTGCGGCTCAAGACTTCGATTGTCATGACGTGCTTTCCAGCAATATCGCCAACGGAACCGTGCAAGACCTGATCGCCTCATCATCCGCGATTACGGTAGAGGCGCCGCACAAGCTGGCACAGCAGCCGAACTTTGTGCCCGTAGGGCCGAGGTCCGATCGCAGCACCCTACCCTCTTCCACTTTCAACCGGACAGATTCGCCGTTCAGGGCGAAACAAATGTCTCGTTCCATTGAAATCTCGATCTATGTTGAGCAATTGCGTATCCACAAGAGCCGAATTTCCAGCCTTGACACTTTGTCATCCAGAAAAGGTGCGAGCGAATCGAGTGGCCAAAACCGACAAAGAATGCTTCGCCTCCCTGCGCGAATGCGAGCACGGCTGCGTGATCTCACCCGTTTGCCTTTGCAGAAAGCAGCCGCGCTTGATATTTCCAAGGCGTGAATGGAATCGCAGTTGTCTTTCCATGGTGCAGTGACGGGAATTCTCAAAATCACCCGACTCGAAGCAGAACGACGTCACCGGCAACCAACTTCTGGGCGTCGATCTCAACCGGAGCTCCGTCTCGCAGGACCATCGCACGCGTGGAAGAAGGTCGCGCATCTTCTCACCAGCGCGCCGCCCGATACTCCTGTACAAATGCAAGAACACCATTGAGGACGATGACGACGAAGATCGCCAGGCCCAGTTCAGGCATCCGGCGAGTATGGCCAACGCGCTGGCAACCCATAGCATGAGGGCGAAGAAATGCGCCATCTGGGCGGCGAACTGGCGCCACGCGGGCGTGCGGCGACGTGTGGGAAGCAGATTGGAACCCGCAAGCCGGAGCCGCTCGGCGGCTTCCGTTTCTTCAAACCCCTAGCCTGCCGTGGGGACGCCTCTGTCTGGCTAGTGGTCGTCATTCGCTGGCCCTCGACAGGAGCTCGGCGACCACCGGGCCGTTCAGGCGGTATTCAGAATAAGTTGACGTGGTCGCCTGCGTCGAGTGGAGCCAAAACTTCGAAACCTTCAGGGTCATCGAGAACCGGTTGACCAACCAGATCGAATCGGTTACGGGCGCCATCTCGAGTTCCATGCGCGTGCCCGGCAGGACGCGGGCAAATATGCCGAAGATGGAAACGGGCGTTATTACGTTCGACTCGGCCCGAATCATATGAATATTATCCTTCTCGACCCACATCTGGCCGCGCATGCCGGCGAGAATTTTTGCTGCGCGGCTCGCGGGACCCGCTCTTTTCCGGGGTGTTGCGGCAAGGACATACGCCGCGTGGCCGTTTATTGTTTCTTCCAGCAGCAGCTCGAAGTTGAAGGCGTCCGGGAACTGAACCACCAGCTCGCCGTTTTGCTGGCGTTGTTTCTGGTAATTTTCGATACGCCGCTCTCGAGCCTGCGGATCTTCGTTGTTCCGGCGCTGAAACTCGTTTTTCAGTTTTCGCAATTCCGATCGTTGCTGATCCGGAGGAAGCGGCTGATCGTCGATCGCGACCAGCATATAGTAGTCCGAACCAGCGGCCATCACAACCTGGTGAGTCGTACTGGCAGGCTTC
>JANXQZ010000299.1 GCA_025353235.1 Bryobacterales bacterium | reverse complement strand
CTGGTGGAACGTGTGGAAGGGTTCGCGAAGGAGCACGAATGGAAACGCGCCTTCAAGGAGATTAATTCCTTCGAGCGGCAGTTGCGCGACTTTGGCACCATCGTGGCGAAGTTTTGGGTCCACATCTCGCGGGAAGAGCAGTTGCGGCGTTTCGAGGAACGCAAGGCGACCGGGTACAAGGCGTGGAAGCTTACCGACGAAGACTGGCGCAATCGCGAAAAGTGGGCGCTGTATGAGGAGGCGGTGGAGGACATGCTGCTGAAGACCAGTACTCGGGGCGCGCCGTGGTGCCTGGTGGAGGGGAACGAAAAGTATTGGGCGCGAGTGAAGGTGCTTTCGAAAGTGGTGGAGGTGCTGTCGCGCGAACTGAATTGCGAGCCGGCGGACCCGCTGGGGCTTCCTGAAAAGCTGAAGCTGCCAAAAAAGCTGAAGAAAAAGAAAAAGCTACTGCGGACGCCTTAGCACCATCGCCGAATTTTTACTTCCGAAAGCGATGCAGTTGGCCAGCGCGTATTCCACGGCCAGCTTGCGACCCGCCTCTGGGACGTAATCCAGATCGCATTCCGGGTCGCACGTTTCTAAATTGATAGTGGGCGGCACCACGCCATCGCGCATGGCGAGCAGCGCCGTTGCGATCCCCGCCGCGCCGCACGCTCCTTGCGGATGCCCAATCATGCTCTTGAGCGAGGATCCCGCCAAATGACTCGCATGTCCGCCAAAGGCCAGCTTCACTGCTCGCGTTTCTATGCGGTCATTCAATTCCGTGGAAGTCCCGTGATAGCTCACGTACTGCACGGCTTCGGGAGCGACCTCGGCCTCCTCCATCGCCAGCCCCATCGCGCGAGCCGGTTCCTCGCCGCACTCCTCCAACCTCACGCGATGATAAGCCTCGCAGGTGGAACCATAGCCGGCAATCTCGCCGTAGATCTTAGCTCCGCGCTCCAGAGCCTGATCCCGTTCCTCTAGAACGAAAAACCAGGATCCTTCCCCCAAGACAAATCCGCCGCGATCACCGGAAAACGGCCTTGATGCCCGCTCCGGCGACTGGTTCCAACCGCTGGCCAGGATGCGCATGAGGATAAACCCTCGCAGAATCAGCGGCGAAATAGGCGCATCCACGCCCCCCGCGATCATGGTGGAAAGCATGCCGGTCTTGATGTGTCGGTAGGCGTAGCCAATCGCGTCAGTCGACGAAGTGCAGCCGGTCGAAATGACGTGGCTTAGGCCGCGAAACCCGAAGCGCATGGAAACTTCGCTCGCCAGCGTGCCGATGGTCGACGTCGGGACGACATAAACGCTGCACTGCTTTACCAAGCCAGCGTAGTAGAGACGATACTGTTCCTCGGTAAACTCCTGACTTCCGCCGCCTGATCCGACAATTACTCCTATTGTCCGCAGTTCATCCCGCGACATCGCGCCAGGATCGATGCCAGCGTCGGACAACGCTTCTCCTACGGCGGCAACTGCAAGCGGGGTTACGCGCGAGACGTGCGGCCGATCCTTGGGCGTTACGTAGGCATCTTCGTCAAAATCGGTGATTTCCCCAGCGATCTGCACGGCCAGCGCGGACGGATCAAAGCAGCCAATTCGCTTTACGCCGCTGCGGCCGTTCTTGGTTGCCTCCCAAAATGCCTCGCGGCCAACTCCATTCGGGCTTACTGCTCCAATGCCCGTCACCACGACTCGGCGGTTCATGAATGCACCAGTATAGCCCGTGCCATCGGGCACAACCCTGGCTGGGTGGGCCTGGCCAGTTTGCGGAGAGAATCAAGAAAAGGTAGATTGATCCCAGCCCGTCCGGTTTGGAGTAAAACGCCGGACGTGCTACAAACGGACGCATGGACAAGACCATTCGCAAATACACCAACTTCGAAGAAATGAAGGCCGACGAGTACCGGGAATGGCAGGCACTGCCCGGCTATGCGCGGCTACACGCCGCCTTCGAGCTTTCGCTTGCGCTGTATCAGGCAAAGGAGCCGACCCATGATGTTCAACCAAGACTTCAACGAACTCTTGTCCATCTTCAACGAACGCAGGGTTAAATATCTGATTGTAGGAGGATATGCGGTTGGCTTTCATGCACAGCCCCGCGCCACCAAAGACCTTGACCTTTTTGTTAAACCGGACTCTGACAATGGGAAGGCGCTGTATGCGG
>JANXQZ010000264.1 GCA_025353235.1 Bryobacterales bacterium | reverse complement strand
TGCACGACTTCGACTACGAAATGCATCCGGATGCCCCCGACCATCCGATGAAGGGCGAGCCGATCTTGGCGGCTCGAGGCGTGGATGAAGAGATCCGGCGTGCAATTCTATCGCATGCAAACTATAGCGGCGTATCCCGCGATTCCGCGCTCGAGAAAACGCTGTTCGCCTGTGATGAACTCGCGGGTTTCCTGACTGCCTGCTCCTATGTCAAGCCGAACCGGAGCATCTTCGAAGTAGACTTGAAGTCGGCACTCAAGAAGTTGAAGGATAAAGCATTCGCGCGTTCAGTGAGCCGCGATGACATCATAAACGGAGCGCGCGAATTGGGCGTAGAACTGGATCAGCACTTCGAGTTTTGCATTCAGGCGATGAGGAATCGAGCAGCGGAATTAGGCATCGCTGGCACGCAACCCGGATGATAAAATCGATTGGAAGCTATTCTTGGCCGGTGCTGGGCCTGGTCTTCAAAACCAGCGTGCGGCAAAGCGTCGCAGGTGGGTTCGACCCCCACTAGCTTCCGCCATATAACTCCTCGCCTTTCAATAGTAGGCTACTGTCGGTAGTACTAATGTCGGTTGCGGACTGTGGGGATTGGGTATCGGTGCCCGAAGACGGAAATCTCCAAACCTTCCGTTCAAAGAAAGAACGTTTTAAGGGGGACCCTATCTTAAAACCGGCGGCTATCGTTTTTTCGGCGCTTTCCGCGTTCCGGCCTTCGCCCGAGTCCCGTCCTTCTTCATGCGTCCATTTACCGGGATTCGTTTCTCGGGTTCCTCCTTCGAGACGGCCTTACCGAAAAGCGCACCTGCGATCAGCGGAATCAGTGGAAACGGCATTATTTTATCCTTGTTTTCAGTCGTCAAATCAAGTCTTTTAGTTTAGGCATCCGCGCGCCGCGCCGAAGATTCTCGGTTTTGGCGATGACGCGGAGATTCCTGACCGATGTGTCACCACCCCTAGAAAAGGGAACGATGTGGTCGATGTGGTGAACGTTCGAATCGAACCGAACGCCTTTGAGGTCACGGGCGATCACGGCCCTTTTTACATCAGCGGGAATTCGGCGATTTCGGTATGGAGCACGGACGAGTACGAAACCGGCCGCAATTCCAAGCAGTGCTCCGAATATTGCCGAATCCCGCATCGAATAGCCCGACCTCTGAGCAACGCCTATACCGCCCCCATAGAACAGGAAAGCTAAACCGATGCGCCGTAGCTTGAACCGGACGAGGTGCTGCTTGCGCCGCCCTATCTGGATGACATAGAAGACGTATGGGACCGCAATCAGCACGCAGATTATCCAAAATAGGTTCTGCTCCATCCGCTAGCCTCGCCTAATGCGGCATTATATACCTTCCATGACCCACCCCCATCCTCCGCTGCCTCAACCTGCATGTCTTCGACTTATGACCCGAACTCGAAGGCGTGCCGCCGGTGCGATTACGGTCGGCAGAAAGCGGTGACGCGCGGCGGCAAAAAAAGACTATCCGATCCGAAAAAGTGTAGGGATTGTGTACGATAGATCCTTAAGTACGGCAGATCGGCGTCATTGGGCAATTAGCGTTTTCAATACTTGCGTGTTTCAATGCCGGCCCGGTTCCGACCCCCAGTAGCTTCCGCCAACAGTTCCAGTGCTCGTGGCAGACATGCGCTATTTAGCCGTAGCTTGCACCGGAAGAAACAGAGTTTGAGGCAGAGTTTGGCCGCCTAAAACAACTTCCAGCGGGAGGTCTCCATTAGCCGCATCGGTTGGAACGGTGACGTTGAACTGATACACCCCCACGAGACCCTGGGTCAAACCCGCATACGTGATCAGCGCGGAGGTTTGACCAATGTTGAACTGCACTGGCGTAGTCAAAGCGCTCGGCGCGCGGACCACTTGTCCGGCAATCGGTACGCTGCTTGGGCTTACCTGCCCGAATCCCACACCGTAGAAAACAAGCGTCTCGCCAGGCGCAGCAGGAGCCGCCGGAATCCCGGCCACCTTCCCATTGCTGACCAGCGCCCCGGTAGCGGGATGCACCGCGACGACGTATTGCTTGCCACCCACATTGAACGTCGCCGGGGCGAGCAACCCCGCTTCCAGAGGCTTAATCGCGAGCATCGCCGCCGGAGTCGCCAAGCCTTGATAGGTGACGATCACCGGCACCGAACCGCCGCTCGGAGTGATCCCGGGTATCTGAACGTTAACCTGCGTGGCACTCACAAAATTGACGTAAGCCGGACGCCCGTTTACCGAGACGCTTACGCCGCCGAGCGAAGTCGGCGCGATGCCATTCACGAAGTCGCTGTTCGCCCAACCTCGGGTCTCGCCTCCCAAATTCGTGCCATAGATTTCGATGAACGATCCAGGAGCCGCCGCCGAGAAGCCCCCGAAACCGCTCGCGGTGATGATGCCGTTGGGGGCGATGGCGGGCGCGGGCACGTCGATCGGCGTCACCGACATCACCACGACGAATTCGACATCCGTCACCTGCCCGCCGCTATAATTCTGCAGCGGGATTTGGTCAAATGGCGAGGAGAACGGTCCTGGGTTGGGCACAGGCACAGCAGCGATCTTGTCCATCACCGCCAGGCTTGTCACATTCGCTACATGGCCAAAAACCGTGAACCCGCCGTTCTGGTTATTGAGGTTGGACGAATTGTCGGCCTCGTTGAAGAACCATTGATCTGTGGCACTGTTGGGATCGGTGCCAACTTTAGCCATTGCGAGGGTGCCGCGCGTGTTCGAAACGCTATATTCGTTGACCACGGGCGGATCCGGGTTGATCGTGACCGGGTTATGATTTACGAGTTGGAAACCGCCGCCTTGGAAGATGAAGCCCGGCACGGAACGGTGGATGATGGAGTTGTTAAAGTCGCCACGGTTG
>JANXQZ010000257.1 GCA_025353235.1 Bryobacterales bacterium | reverse complement strand
CACCGTGGTGGCGAGATCGGTCCCGCCGGCCAGTCCGCACGCGGCGATGCTGGAGCCGTAGCGCATCGTCTTAATCAGATTTGCGAGCGTGGTCCCTCCTACTGAGTCCACGGCGCCCGCCCAGCGCTCGGCCTCGAACGGCTTTTTAGAGGGTTCGCTCAAAACAGAGCGATCGATCATATCGCTGGCGCCCAGCTCGCGGAGATAGCCGTGGGTGTCGGGTCGGCCGGTGGATGCAACAACCTTGTGTCCGAGCTTAGCCAGCACAGCTACCGCGATGCTTCCCACGCCGCCCGCCGCGCCGGTTACCACGACCTCGCCAGCGCTTGGCTCCAGGCCTGCATGCTCCAGCGCCATTACGCACAGCATGGCCGTAAATCCAGCAGTGCCCGCGCCCATGGCCTGCTTCGTGGTGAGCCCATCGGGGAGCTTCACGATCCAGTCGGCTTTCACGCGCGCCGCTTGAGCGTAGCCACCCGAATAACGCTCCCCTATGCCCCAGCCAGTGACCACGACGCGATCGCCTTTTTGATATGCGCCGCTGGCGGACTCCTCCACCGTCCCCGCGAGGTCGATGCCTGGAATGGCGGGAAACTGGCGAATGATTTTGCCTGTCCCAGTGACGGCCAGCCCGTCCTTATAATTAAGACTGGAATACTCGACGGCGATCGTAAGGTCGCCGGGGGACAAATTTGCCAACTCCATCTCGCGAATCTGAGAGGTTGTCTTGCCGTCCTGCTGGTCCAGAACCAGCGCTTTAAACTTTTCAGTCATCTTCAACAGCTTACATGAGAAACTAAATCATCCATTTACCTTCTACAATGCGTAGAGAACATTGAATGCTTAAGCAATTTCTTCCGTTGGCCCTCATACTGTCCGCCGCGCTCGCGAGTGCCCATCCGATGGGCAATTTCAGCGTCAGCCACTATGCGCGGTTCGACGTTAAGTCGAACTCCGTAGACGTGCTGTACGTCCTTGATCTGGCGGAGTTGCCAACGTTCGATTTGCTGCGGCAATGGGGCGTGGAGCGAACGGCACCTCGCGGCGAGATGGATCGCAAGGCTGCGGCACAGGCGCGCGAATGGCTGAAGCACCTGCAAATTACTTCGGATGGGCAGCCAGTGACGCCCGAGTTTGTAAGCGCCGATTTCGCGATCGCCGATGGCGCGGGCAACTTGCCGATAGTGCGCATTGCATCGCATCTGCGCCTGAACGTCGCCCCCGGGAAACTGGAGTACGAGGATCACAATTTTCCGGATCGGGCCGGCTGGAAGGAGATTGTGATTCAGCCCCGGCCCGGTACCACTCTGGCCCGTGCCAGCCAAGCCGCCCAGGATCGCAGCAAGGCGCTCAAAGAGTATCCTCAGGACCCCACGGTCGCTCCGCCGCAGGATGTTCGCGCCTCGTTTGAATGGACCGCGCTGTCACCCGTCGTGGTCGCCGAGAAGAGCAAGCCGATCCCGCCACCGGTAGCGGTCGCCGATTCTGTAGTGGCTCCTATTCCGCAGCCAAAGGCACCTCTGGCGCAGCCTCCCGCGAGCACCACCCCGAAAGGCGCTGCCCCAGGGTCCCTGGTGAAGGGAGATTTTCTCTCGCGCTTGCTGCACCAGCGCGAGCTGACGTTGGGCATGATGCTGATCGCGCTGGCTGCCGCGTTTGGTTTGGGAGCAGCACACGCTCTGACGCCCGGCCATGGGAAGACCATCGTTGCGGCTTACCTGGTGGGTTCGCGCGGGACGCTCAAACACGCTGCTTTCCTGGGCGCGATGGTGACGTTCACGCATACGGTGAGTGTCTTCCTGCTCGGGCTCGCAACATTGTTTCTGTTTCAATATGTGATGCCTGAGAAGATCACTCAAGCGCTGGGAGTGGTGTCCGGATTATCCATTGTCGCGGTAGGAGGGTGGATGCTGTATAAGCGCCTGGCAGCCGTTCAGAAGGACCACTTCCATCATGATCACGGTCACTCTCATGAACATCATGAACATGTCCACCCGCACGTGCATGAGCCCGTGCTTGCCGCAGCGCATTCGCATTCACATGGGGACCATCAGCATCACGATCACCCACACCCGCACCCGCACGTGCACGATCATGAGCACCCGGTTCCCGTAGCGCACACTCACACCCACACGCATGATCACGGCCACTCGCACCCGCACGACAAGCTGGTTCACTCGCACGGTCCGGGCGGCCATGTCCACAGCCACGACGTGCCTGAAGAAATTAGCTGGGGCAGCCTGACAGCTCTGGCTGTCAGCGGCGGATTGGTGCCCTGCGAATCCGCATTGGTGCTGCTGCTGAGCGCCATCGCTCTGGGGCGGGTGGGCCTCGGCCTCATGCTGCTGGTCGCGTTCAGCCTTGGTCTGGCTTTAGTACTGGTGATTATCGGGATGCTTGTGATCTACGCCAAGGATCTGCTGCCCAAGCGCGATCCCTCCAAGCGCAGTCCGTTCTTCCAGTGGGTTCCCATCGTTTCCGCCACCGTGGTGGTGATCGTCGGTCTGGTGATGACGTCTGTTTCGCTGGGCTGGCTGCAGCCAAAGTGGATGATCTAGCCGCCCCGAACATGGATGACACTGCCGCGATTCGCGCCGGAGAGGAACTAGACGCCAGCGCCCTTCAGAACTACCTGGCGGGAAAGCTGGAAGGAGCCGAACGCGGGATTAGCATCGAGCAATTTCCAGGCGGTCATTCCAACCTGACCTACTCCTTGAAAACGCCGGTTCGGGAATACGTCCTGCGGCGCGGTCCTCTTGGCCCCGTTCCTCCCAAAGCTCACGACATGGCTCGTGAGTTTCACTTGCTGCGCGCAGTGCATCCTCACTTCCCGCCTGCGCCGGAAGTGTTCGTTTTATGCGAAGATCCGAATGTGATCGGTGCCACGTTCTTCATCATGGAGCGGAGGGAAGGCATAGTGGTACGCGCCTCCATTCCCGAGGAACTGGCCGCTTTCGCCGATTACCCGGCGCGCGTGAGTAAGGGTTTTCTGGATTGTCTAGTGCAATTGCACGCTGTAGATATTGAGACGCATGGCTTGGCCGCCCTTGGCAAACCGGCGGGCTTTCTCGAGCGCCAAATCAGAGGCTGGTTCGAGCGCTGGCAAAGATCGAAGACCGAGGAGAATCCGAAAATGGATTCACTGATTCGCTGGCTGAGCGACAATTTGCCGGCCTCGCCGCCCGCAACGCTGGTTCACAACGATTTCAAGCTCGATAATTTAATGCTGAATCGGGAGAACCCGGGGAAGGTGGAGGCAGTCCTCGATTGGGAGATGTCCACGGTGGGCGACCCGTTGGTCGACCTCGGGCTGATTCTTTGCTATTGGAGCCAGCCGAGCGATCCGGGCGGATCGAAGCAGGCGCTCACTTCCGAGCCGGGCTGGTTCTCTCCCTCGGAACTGATAGAATCCTACGCGCAGCAAACCGGGCGAGACGTGAGTCGCATTTCTTACTACGAGGTTTTCGCGATCTTTAAGCTCGCGGTAGTGCTGCAACAGATTTACTACCGCTTCCATCGCGGCCAAACGCGGGATGAACGCTTTCGCCACTTCGACGTATTCGTTGATGATAGCGCGCGCGGGAACCTCCGGACGGGCGACGAACTCGAACATC
>JANXQZ010000252.1 GCA_025353235.1 Bryobacterales bacterium | reverse complement strand
GGAGCGGGCGACTCCCGCATTGCAGGCCGCTACGGGCGGCGTCCGCTGCTATCCGGGACTTCCTCGACTATCGTGGCGAATCAGATGATAGCGGGCGATAACGCGATCGTCAGCGAACCTTTCGCGAACAAGCATCACGTGAAGAAAGGCGACCTGCTAACGCTCTCGCTGGGCGGGCGGCAGGCGCGGTTCAAAGTGCTGGACGTTTACTTCGATTATTCGAGCGAGCGCGGGTATATCATCCTGGACCGCTCCACGCTGCTGAAGTATTTGCCCGATCCGGCTCCTTCCAACATGGCGGTTTATTTGAGGCATGGGGTTGATCTTGATCGGGGGAAGCGCATTGTTGAGAACGCGGTGGCGGGTCGCAAGGTGCTTGTTTTTGCGAACCGCACTTTGCGCGAAGATGCAATGAAGATTTTCGACCGAACATTTGCGATCACGTATGCGCTGGAAGGCGTGGCTGTTTTCGTGGCGATTATGGGGGTTGCGGGCGCACTGCTTGCGCTTGTGATCGATCGGCGGCGCGAGTTCGGGCTGTTGCGCTTTCTCGGAGGCGCGACGGGACAATTGCGGCGCATGATTTTGTTCGAGGCGGGAATGCTGGGGTTGTTAGCGAATCTGGCTGGCATGGTTTTAGGCGTGCTGCTTTCGCTGTTGCTGATCTACGTGATCAATAAGCAGTCGTTTGGGTGGACCATTCAGTTTCACTGGCCCGTGGCTATGCTGTTGGGCGCATTGACGCTGGTGTATGCGGCAACGGTGATCGCGGGTTTGTATCCGGCTCGCGTTGCGACTCGGCTCAATCCGATTGAGGTGATTCATGAAGAGTAGAGTCATTGGATTGCTCGCGTTGGCAGGGATGTTGGGCGCTGCCGCCGATCCATATCGTTTGGCGCTCCCCGGCTACAAATATGATTTTCCGAGAGATAACTTCAGTCATCCGGAGTATCAGACTGAGTGGTGGTATTACACGGGGAACCTGCATGCTTCCGACGGACGGAAGTTCGGATTCGAGCTTACTTTTTTCCGGCAAGGCGTGCGCCGGGAAGCGCGCGTGGCGAGCGTCTGGGATGTGCAGGATGTCTGGCTGGCGCATCTTGCGCTGAGCGATATCGACGGAGGTCGCTTCTATCATAACGAGCGTCTGAATCGATCCGGTGCGGGGCTGGCAGGCGCGGATCCGGCGCAAGCGCGGGTTTGGAATGGCAACTGGCAAGTGAGATGGATCGGCGATGGCGAACACTTGCAGGCGATCGGCGATGGGTTTGAATTTGATCTGACGGCGAGGTCGGAGAAGCCCGCAGTGATTCACGGGGTGGATGGAGTCAGCCAGAAATCGGAAGGGGCGGGCAAGGCGTCGCACTATTTTTCGGAGACGCGGCTGAGGACTAGCGGGGCTGTTGCCTTTGATGGCCGCAAGTACATGGTGGATGGGCTGGCGTGGATGGATCACGAGTTCTTCACTCACCAGTTGGCAGGGAATCAGAGCGGCTGGGACTGGTTCAGTCTGCAGTTCGACGATGGGTCCGAGTTGATGCTGTATCGGCTCCGTTTGAAGGATGGATCGCCGGATCCGTACTCGTCGGGCACGTATGTGGATGCGCACGGGAAGACGACTCACCTCAAACGAGATGAGTTCGCGTTGACGCCGGGGAAGCTTTGGACGAAGTATCCGATTGCGTGGAGGATTGGCGTTCCTTCGCTCAGCTTGGACGTGTCACTTGGGACCAGGCTGCCGCAGCAGGAGTTGACTGGGACGAATAGAGCGTCACCGTCTTATTGGGAGGGCGCGATCGAGGTGCATGGATCAAAGCAGGGTCATGCGGTGAAGGGTGTCGGATATTTGGAGATGACGGGGTATGCGGGTCCCGTTAGTTTCGGCGGGTGATATATCGAAGCGGATCAGGTCGTTCAGTGCTGAAGAGTACCCCGATGCCAGCCGACGATTTGTTGAGAATTGGGAAGCTGGTGTCGATGGGCTTGACATCGCAGGAAGCTTCCGCGTGCTAGTGGAACAGGTGAACGGCAAAGGTATCACCTCCTCGCTCAGTACTCCAGTGACTACTATTCCGCTGCAGTTGATCGTCCCGTCAGAGACAACCAACGTGCCGCTCCTTCGTTCGCTCTAACGGAATCATACGGAGGGTGCCGGATACATTGATGAAAGACCAAGTCGCAGATGGCGGAGCGAAGTTGAACCTGCGACCCCGGTGTCGCCTATAAGACGAAGACTTAAGATAAGAAGGTCGCTTGAATCCAAGACCTACATTCTAGCGACTATTACCATTCATGGCCACGTCCGCCCAAACGAGCAAATGGAAGAAGGCAGGCCTAG
>JANXQZ010000222.1 GCA_025353235.1 Bryobacterales bacterium | reverse complement strand
CGTGGGCGGGAAAGCCTTCACGAGCACGACGAACACGGTCTTGCCGTATTCCTTGAGTTTGTTCACCAGCGGAATAAAGTCGCTGTCGCCGCTGACGATGGCGAAGGCATTCACGTGCGTGTGGGTGAAGGCCATCTCGAGCGCATCCAAAGCGAGGTTAATATCCGCGCCATTTTTGTCTCCGCGCGGAGAGGGCAGGCGCTGCACCATCTGCACGGCGTTCTCGGCCATCTGGCGGGTGGCGCCTTCTTGGCGGCCCCAGTTGGCGTAAGCGAATTTGGCGACGATGTCGCCGCGCTCTTTCAAGGCCTCCAGGGGCAGCGACACGTCGAACTCCCGCCGGAGGGTCACCTTCACGCCGATCTCGATGTTGTCGTAATCGACAAATACGGCGATGTTCAATTTTTCTTGCATTCAGTCCCGTTTTTCAAATAAACAGGCCCGAGGGCCTGAGTCTACGCGGTCTGCTTTACAGAAGACCGAATGAATTTCACAATTTCTTCAAGCGAAGCGCCCGGCTGGAAAACCGCCGCCACGCCGCGCTTCTTCAGATCCGCCGCATCATCGTCCGGGATGATGCCGCCGACCACCACGAGCACGTCGTCCATTTCCTTTGCATGAAGCAAATCCATCACCCGCGGAACGATCGCGTTATGAGCGCCCGACAGAATGGAGAGTCCGATTACCTGGACATCTTCCTGCAAAGCGGCATTCACAATCATTTCAGGAGTCTGGCGGAGGCCGGTGTAGATGACCTCCATTCCGGCATCGCGCAAGGCTCGCGCGATGATCTTCGCACCCCGGTCATGGCCGTCCAAGCCAGGCTTGGCCACCAGAACCCGGATGCGGGAATCCATATATTCGAATCTTAGCACTCGCGGAGGGGTCTGTTTTGTCAAGCAGATGCGGCGGGAGTAAAACAATTCAGGATTTGTTCGTGTAAGGAGGCGCGGGCGCGGCGGAGGTTGCGGGTGCGTTTTGCGAAGCGAACCCATTTTGCGGGGCTTGGCCGGGCAGCGGAGCGAAGACCACGTTCTTGATGTAGTTGTCGGTGGCTTTCGTTTGGATCTTTTGGTTCGCGAGGCGTCCGTTGAGGAGCTCGCGATAGCACTTGTGATACGCACGCTCGGAGGCGGCCAGGTAGCGTTGGAGGGCGGCGAGCGGGTCGCCTCCTTTCTCGAACATGCGGGCAACGATGTGGTCTTCGGGGGTGGCATCGGCAGCGCCGAAGAGCAGGTGTTCGAAGGCGGCGGATTCGAGGCGCGTGATGCGCATGATGCGCCAGCGGGATTGAATCATTTGGCTGACGAGGAAGGATTCGTGCTCGCCTGCGGGGACGAGATCGGCGAATAGGCGCTGGGCGAGAGCGTCGAATTCCGATTGATTCTCGTAGGACAATACGACGAAGTCCGAGGAGAGTCCGTGTTGGGTGCCGTTGTGGCTGGCGGCGGCTTTGCCTTGTTCGGTACGTGGGCCGGTGCTGAACTGGGCGTTTTTGTGATTGGCTGCGGCTTGCGCGGGAGAGGTCATAACGGGATTAGTATGGCAGGGGAGGGGTGAGAAGCGGGTGGAATCGCGAGCAGATTTTGAGGTGGGAAGAGTGTAAGTGGGTGTGCGGCTTGGGGATCGTGGCTTGTTGAATATTTTGAGATTCAAGCTACTCGCT
>JANXQZ010000215.1 GCA_025353235.1 Bryobacterales bacterium | reverse complement strand
GCCAAAATCGATAGAAGAAGAACGATTCGCAATTTACGCATCCCGCCGTCCATTCTAACAGTTTGGCCAGCGTTGTCGATAAGGATTTGGAAGGACAAGGATAGTTTCTCACTCATGTTTGCAATCGTTGGAATGTTGGTTGTCATAGGCGCGGTGATTGGCGGGTTCCTGATGGAGCACGGCAAACTGGGTGTGTTAATCCAGCCAGCGGAACTTGTGACTATTGGCGGTGCCGCGCTCGGCACTCTCCTGGTGGCTAATCCGCTCCCAGTCGTCATCGGGATTATCAAAGGCCTGCTCGCAATTCTGAAGCCCAGCCCTTTTGGAAAACCCTTCTACCTGGAAAATCTTAAGATGTTGAACGACCTTTTCTCCTATGCGCGCAAGAACGGACTGGTCAAACTGGAAGGCGATGTGGAAGAGCCTGACAAGAGCCCTGTTTTCTCAAAGTATCCGAAGTTCCTAAAAAACCATCACGCAGTCCACTTTGTGTGCGACACCCTGCGCATGTCGATCAGCGGCGGAATCGGCGCATTCGAACTTGATTCCATGATGGAACTGGACATGGAAGTTCACCATCATGAAGCGCAGGAGCCGGTGGGAGCGCTCAGTTCCATGGCGGACGCTCTTCCAGGGCTCGGGATCGTTGCTGCGGTGCTGGGCGTTGTGATCACTATGGGATCGCTGGGCGGCCCACCCGAGGAGATCGGCCATAAAGTAGCCGCTGCGCTGGTAGGCACGTTCCTAGGAATCTTACTCTGCTACGGCTTTTGCGGTCCTTTGGCGGCTTACATGACGAAGATGAACGAGGCGGAAGGCCAGTATTATTCTTTTCTGCGAGTGGGCTTGCTTGCCTTCGTAAGGGGAAGCGCGCCGATCCTCGCCGTGGAGTTCGCCAGGCGAGCTATCCCCTCTGCTGTCAGACCTTCTTTTAAAGAAATGGAAACGACGTGCAAGGGCGGCGGTGTCACCGCCATCGCAGCCTAAAGGACCAGCATGGCAGACGAATCGAAAGCGCCCATAATAGTCATCCGCAAGAAGTCCGGCCATGGCGGCCATCATGGAGGAGCTTGGAAGGTCGCCTACGCGGACTTTGTAACAGCCATGATGGCCCTCTTCATCGTGCTGTGGCTTATGAGCAGCAGCGACCAAGCGAAGAAGGCCATCGGAGGATACTTCAACGATCCTACAGGGTTCGGAAAACAGGTAGGCTCCACCATGGCGGGCAGCGGGGAGAGTCTGGCGATCACCAAGACTGAAATGAGTGAGATCAAGGATAAGATCGAGCAAGCGATGAGGAAGGCTCCCGAGTTTCAGAAACTCGAAAAGAATATTCAGGTCACGGTGACCGGCGAAGGTCTTCGAATCGAGCTGCTTGAAACCGACAAAGGAATGTTTTTCGAGTCTGGCAAGCCGAAGCCCAGCAAGTTTGGAGAGGACCTTCTGCAAAGGCTGGCGGCGGAATTAGGCAAACTCCCGAACAAGGTGCTGATTGAAGGGCACACGGACTCTGCTGCCTTCTCCGGAGAAGGCTACTCGAATTGGGAACTCTCTGCGGATCGCGCTAACGCCGCGCGCAGGCTCATGCAGGAAAGCGGTTTGCGTTCCGATCAGGTTACGCAGGTTCGCGGTTTCGCGGATCAGCGTCTGCGGGTGCCGAAAGACCCCACCGATCCTTCGAACCGCCGAATATCGGTGATCGTGCAATATGCCCTGTTGAACAGCCCTCCGGCAAAAGCAACGGCGTCCGCCTCCGCTGCTGCCAAAAAGGCTGCGGAACCGGCGAAGCACGGCGAATAAGCCACGTGAGGGGCTACTTCGGATACCCGGCGGTAGCCTTCACTTCGGCAATCTGTTTGTCGTGCCGCATCGTATGCAGCGGCACGTAGATCA
>JANXQZ010000109.1 GCA_025353235.1 Bryobacterales bacterium | reverse complement strand
CCCAAACATCGCGCAGCATAAGCGGAAGACCCTGTCCTGAAATTCGGCCATCACATCGTCAAATTGGGGAGGATTCACCACCGTTAACAGGTTATGACTTCCGCAATGCTCCCGAAAGTTTCATGCCAGTTCTGAAACCTTCGAGTACGTTACACAGGTCACAAGCGGCATGAGAAACAACGATCCCACTATTCCATTCTTCTTCGCGATTCTGGTCTTCGCCGCTGCAACCACGGTGATCGTGTCGCTTTACTTCCGCTTCAAGCGCCGGGAGCTGGAACACCGCGAGCGCATCGCAGCCCTCGACAAAGGTGCTGTTCTTCCTGCGCTCAACGACGCCGCGAACGCTCCATCCCCTGGACTCCGCGCACGCTGCAGCTTCGCGGGCTCACTTGGCTATTCATCGGGATCGGCCTGACCGTCTTCCTATTCGCCATGTCCCTATCAACCCACTCACAACACCCCGCGTGGGTAAGAGTGGAAAGCGCGAATCGGGCCAAGGAGAGCGGAGCCACCGATGAGCAGGTGCGTGCGATTATGAACGATCGGGGACATGGAATGCCTCCAGGGCGAGCGCTTATCGGCTTGATTCCCATGGGCGTTGGACTAGCATATCTGATCACATATCGAACGGCGGCGCGCCTATAATGAACGCATGTTCAAGCTCCGCATTCCGGCCGCATTGTATGCGTGCGCTGTCGCCCTCGCACAGACTCCCACTATCGATCAATCGCTGAGCTCCAAGCAGCCAACCAGCGTCGATATTTCGCCGGACGGTCGCTATGTGGCCTACACGGTTCAATACACGAATTGGGAAGAGAACTCGTTTGACGACCAAATATGGGTCGCCATTCCCGCTACTGGCGTGAAATATCAATTGACCAGCGGGAAGAAGTCGAGCCAAGGTCCCAGGTGGTCTCCCGATTCCAAGCGCCTTGCATTCAAGTCGGATCGCGATGGCAAGTTTCAGATTTATGTCATCGCGCCCGCGGGAGGCGAGGCGACGCAACTGACGACCGAAGAGAACGGAGTTGGCGCGTTTGATTGGTCGCCTGACGGAGCGGCCATCGCGTTTACCTCCACGGGTGCCGAAGCGAAATCGAAGAAAGATCGGAAGGAGAAGTACGGCGACTTCGAGATCGTAACAGGCGATTACACCATGAGCCATCTCTGGCTGCTCAAGGTGCCGCCTGATATTCCGCTGGATGCAAAAGGAAGGCCCAAGCCCGAAGCTCTCACTCGCGGGAATGCCACCGATACGCTCCAATAGGCGCCGGAAGCTCGGCTCGCGCAGTCCGCGAACCCCATGTGGGATAGCGCGCCTTCACTTTCCTGTTCGCAGCCAGTTGCCCTCTGAACTAGTTTACCCTCTCCGGTAAACGCTACGCCGTTACACAGGGCGAACTATGAATGTCGGCTGTGAAATTCAGGTTTTCGGGTGATAACAGGAGCCGATTGTGGGGGCCGGGTCTGGCTCGAACTAACTTTTTCTATTTAGTTGTCCGTCCCGGGTTTAGCGCGCCGATGGCAAGTTCCAGTAACGTTCTCCGTTCTGGATTCCGGCGAGCGACCACACGCCCATGCAAGATTGACACTACTCCCTCCGAATACTTGGCTCAGGAGGAGTTTGCGGCAGCACCGGCAGTGTCTTAGGACTGTCTCGATCTTGACCGCTGTTCCGAAGGAGCCCATACAATGGAAAACTGCTAATCCGGTTTCGCGTGCTCCCCCGACGCGAAGCAAGGCATGGAGTCTTCCCAGTGGCTTTCAGTGAGCTGACGCTTTCCCGAGCCGTCAGCATTCATCATCCAAATCGAGCCATAAGGTTGAAAAGAATTATCGTAGAGCGCTGCTTCATCACGGAAGCCATACTCTCCGCTGTTCCACAAAAT
>JANXQZ010000088.1 GCA_025353235.1 Bryobacterales bacterium | reverse complement strand
CTTCTCTCGCGTCAGTTCCTCAAATGCAGCGAGCGCCTGAGCAGTTGGCGGACGGTCGCCGCTATCCACCACCGTCGCCAGGTGCGCCAGCGCGGCTCTGATCCGTGGCTGGGTTGTGGTCTTAAGCGCTTGCCAGATCTTCATGCCCAGCTCAAATTGCTGTGTCAAATCAGCGTGTGGAGTTTTCCCGCGCGGATCCATTTCCACGGTGAGCGATTGCGTGGAGGCACGACCGTCCACGGTGAGCCTGATTTGGTAGTTTCCGGGAACTACCATCGGACCTTGCGGCAGCATCGCCGCATCTCCACCGAATGCCGTAGCCATGGAGTATTCGTGCGTTGCAATCGCCGAAGGATAGCGCAGATCCCAAATCCAGCGATGCAGCCCCTTGTCCTTTGAGAGCGGAATTGGCGGGACCAGCCAGTGGTCGGGGAACGTCAGCTCGTTGTCCTTCGCGCGCGCCGGATCGCTGCTGGAATACTTGCGGATCAGCTTCCCGCCTCCGGCATCCAGAATTTCAATCGTCACGTCGCTCCGAGCCGCTGAGTTCAAGCTGTAGTAGAGCACCGCGCCATCTGGAGGATTCTGCCCGGCGGGCGTCTCGGGCGGCAAGGGCGTATCTTTGTTTTGGTTGCCACGGATGCGCATTGCTATAGCCGGCGCGAATAGATAGGCATCCGATGCAGCTACGCGCGCATCCATCTGCCTCAGCGGGCTCACATCATCCAGGATCCAGAATGCCCGCCCGTGAGTGGCCACTACCAAGTCCTTACCCTTGACCACGAGGTCGCGAATTGGGCTGACTGGCAAGTTGAGTTGCAGCGGCTGCCAACGATCGCCGTCATCGAACGAAACATAAACACCCAATTCTGTTCCGGCGTACAGCAGCCCTTTGCGGACAGGATCTTCGCGCACTGCATTGACGAACGCAGGCGCAGGGATGCCGTCGGTGATTTTTACCCAGGTCTTTCCGTAGTCGCGCGTGCGATAGATGTATGGCGCGTAGTCGTCCAGCCGATGTCGGTCCACGGCAGCGTAAGCCGTGCCTGCGTCGTGATGCGAGGCATCGAGGATGCCAACCTTGCTCCAGTCGGCAAGATTTGGGGGCGTGACGTTGGTCCAGGTCTTGCCGTCGTCGCGGGTCAGGTGGATCAGGCCCGTGTCGGTTCCAATCCAAATTTGTCCTGCTTGCAGCGGCGATGGCGCGATGGAATAGATCACGCCGTAGCCGCGCGCCTTCGCGTTCTCGATGGAGAGCGGAACGTTGGCAGGGGCTGACTCGCCTGTCTTGCGCAGATCACCCGTAAGATCCGGGCTGATCTCTTGCCAACTCATGCCCTGATCCGTGCTCCGTAGCAGATACTGCGAGCCGAAGTAGAGCGCCTTCGGGTTGTGAGGGGAGAACACGAGAGGGGAAGTCCAGGTGAAGCGATACTTGCGATTGGCGATTTCCACGCCGAAGCCTTCGCGCGCGGCCGGAGCGATGTCCTGCGATGCTCCTGTGTGTTTGTCGAAGCGGAAAAGCTGACCGATGGTGTTCCCCGCGAAAATGATGTTCGGGTCCACTGGATCGGGAGCAATCGCGCCGCTCTCGCCGCCGCCCACGGGGTACCAGTCGCGGAACGTGACTTGGCCGAAGTCAGTGCGGCTGGCCACGGCGGCTGTCCCGCTGTCTTGTTGAGCGCCGTACACGTAATAGGGGAACTGGTTGTCGGTCACCACATGGTAGAACTGACCGGTGGGCTGGTTGTACCAACTGCTCCAGGTCTGGCCGCGGTCAAGCGTAATCACCGTACCTTGATCGCTCGCGAGGGCCATGTGCGAATAGTTCGTGGGATCGATCCAGAGATAGTGATAATCGTCACCGCCTGGCGCCCCCTTTAGCGCTTCGAACGTCTTTCCTCCGTCGCTCGAGCGGTACAGCGAAACGTTGGGACAGTAAACGAGATCGGGATGTTTTGGATCCACCGTGATGCCGCTGAAGTACCAGGAGCGGCCGCGGATACGCGCGTCCGTGCTAACGCGGGTCCAGGTTGCGGCGGCGTCATCGGACCGGAACAGGCCGCCATCCTTCGCCGTCACCAGCGCGTAGACGCGGCGCGGGTTGCTTGGCGCCACGGCAATCCCGATTCGCCCAAGAGGGCCGACTGGCAGACCGTGGCCCGTAAGCTCGGTCCAATGGTCGCCCGCATCGGTCGATTTGTAGAGCCCGCTACCGGGGCCTTCGATGGGCGGATATGTACTCCAGGCAGTGCGCCTTGCTTGCCAGAGAGTCGCGTACAGCACGTCGGGATTGCCGGGTTCGAAGGCCAGATCGACGGCACCCGTGTCAGCATTTTTGAAGAGCACCTTCTGCCAGGACGTGCCGCCATCCTTGGTGCGGAAAACACCGCGCTCTTGGTTGGGTCCGTAGGCGTGGCCGAGTGCGGCGACGTATACGAGGTTCGGGTTGGTGGGGTGGATCAGGATGCGGCCGATCTGGCGGGTGTCGCGAAGGCCGGTATTGCGCCAAGTCTTGCCTGCGTCTAGTGATTTGTAGATGCCGTCGCCGAACGTGATGTCGGAGCGCATGTCTGCCTCACCGGTCCCGGCATAGAGAGTGTTGGGATCGGAGGGTGCCAGCTCCAATGCTCCTACTGATGCGATCGGCTGGCTGTCGAAGATGGGCTGCCAGGTTTCGCCTGCGTTTAGGGTCTTCCAAATGCCGCCGCCTACGGATCCGAAATAGTAGGTGGAGGTGCCAGGAATTCCGGTAGCAGAGAGGGCGCGACCGCCGCGATGGGGTCCAATGAGCCGCCATTTCAGGCCGCTCAGGAGTTCGGGAGCGAAGGGTTGGGCGGCGCAGGCGAAAGCAGATAGAAGCAGGAGTGAAAGCAGGTTTCGAAAGCGCATTGAAACTATGATCGCCTACTGAGTTCTGGTTCGTCGTGTAAAGCCGCCTGGAAAGGCGGCTGCAGCCAGGATTGGCTGCCCCACA
>JANXQZ010000034.1 GCA_025353235.1 Bryobacterales bacterium | reverse complement strand
AGCTTTTCGCAAACCAGGGCAAGCTGAGGCATGCCCGGCTTGATTTATGGACTCTGCGCTCGCTTTACATCGCGTTCACTTCGCCTTCACGATTACTTTCCACTACCTGTTTCCGCAGCTCACGATGGGCCTCGCGCTTCTCATCGTGATTCGGAAATCCATCGCGCTGCGAAAACCCGGCCAAGATTACGACAACGCCGCTCGTTTCTGGGGCAAGATCTTTGGAATCAATCTCGCCGTGGATCCCTAACGAAGCGACTCCTCAAGCTGCCAAGACGCCGCTTTCGCGGGCTCACCTTGCGCGACTTTTCCTGCACGTCTTTGGCGCTGAGGAGCGATACTCCAGGCTGGGGAAGCTGTTTATCCGAAGGCTGATATCCGAATTCCCGGGCTCCAGTTCATATATCGCCTTCATCCGTTGGTCACTGGATCGCATTGCAGGTTGGGAGGAAGCCACTCGATGGCGAGCCGGTGCGCAATTGGCGGCGGCGTGGGCGCACGGCGACCGGATCTTCGGAATTGTGCGGGCAGGAAACTTTATAATGTAAAAGAAGTTGCGAACCATCTCGCACTTACGTCGGCTCGTCTGCAAGGCTTGTTCGCACCTCCTCACTGCTCAGCCGATGACGTTGCCAACCCGAACAATGTTGATCCAGAAGTACTTCTGGTATGCGGGCTTGCCCACGCGTGTGCGGATTCGGTCGCCATTGATCCGAAACTGCGAGACATGGTGCGCGAGTCGACTCTGGGCAAGGCGGGTGACAATTACTTGCCTGCGCTTGGCCTTCTGCCGAGCTCATCCACCGCCGCGAACGGAATCGGTTCGATTTTCGGCGGCGACCGAATCTCATTGCTCGAACCCTGGATCGCACCAGAAGCATACGCCTCCATTCGCCGAGTGCTCAGCAATGCTCCGCAAGTACAGACGATTGACGCTCTGAAGATGGGGTGCTGCGAGATGTGGATGTCCTCTTCCGCCGTGCTTGGCCAGTTCCCCTTGCGTCGGGAACTGATTCCGAGCGTGGAGAACGCCATAACTCGCCTGCAATTTTGGTCTCGCCTCTCAGGAAAACCCGCGAGTTGCAAGCGCGACTTTGCTGATAGCCACCTCAATCTACAGATTTGTGCTGAAAGGCCTGCAACTCAGCACCTTGAAGCCCAGGTCGTCGCTGTTGCACGCGTGCTGAACCTGAGGGCTAAAGACCCGCAAACACGTGCTCTCGCATTTGTTCTGTTGGGAAGTCCTGAACCTTGTCAGACGAAAGCCGGACGTGGTGAGTGGTATCAGCGAATTCAGTCGAATGATGGCTGAATTGGCCGCAGTCTGGCCAGTTCTCGGTGAAGAGATCCGACCATTTGTTCAGCGACTCTGCGAAGAACTTCCGGGACGCAACGCTGGATCGCTCACGCGGTATGTTTGCCTTGGTCAACGGGGACCTTCGCCTGTCCGCCTGTCGTCTTCGGGTGTCGCCTTCGGGTGTCAAGGCAAAGTAGAAATGTCCTAATTCTGGCAAAGTAGAAATGTCCGGTTTTAGAGAGCGGAACCGGGATGGCATGTTAGTGTAAATTCGTCCGCAAGGGGTCGCGCCCGAGCGGATGCCCAAGGCCGATGCGACGGAGCTGGCTCCGAAGAAATCGGCATGAACCCCTTTGTCGAGAGTGCCAACTCCGGCAGAGGGTTTTTTCTGTTTGGTTGTGCCGGGGAAATCGCCCATTTCTTGGGTGGAGTTCCGAGCGGAGGCCTTGGGCTTATCAAGGCGAAAGACCGCGGGCCGCTTTGCCCGGCGTTCCTTGTTCCATGGCGCGGAGTGTTCGATCAACTCTTCGCATTCGAGATTTTGATGGCCTCGGAAAGCCTGGGCGCGGGTTTGTTCCAGAAACCTCGCATCCACTCGCTTTTGCCCCCTGCATTGGCTCCTCGCCGGGTGCGCTTATCCGGCTTGGGAGTGGTTGCGCCTTTACCGCCGGCTCGCATTCGCTGACTTGCAAATACTTGCCCTCCAACCGAATCGCAATGGCTCCGCTCCTGCGTTGCTCTACACGCACATGGGCCCCTCGTAAACGTGGCCGGATATCCGTTGGTGCGATCTGATAAATCCGGCCCCGATGGCGAAGGGTGAAATCGTTGCTCACCACACGATCTTCGACGACGCACAAAATGGCTTCCAGTTCGTGCATCTTTCCCAAGGGGCGATGCGCATTATCGGGGCAAGCCGCGGTCACCGTGAAGCTCCGCTCCCATTGGGGGAGATACTCCGCATCCAGATATCCATTAGCACCCTCCAAGGTCTTCACCCCTGCCACTCGCAGGCCCTTG
>JANXQZ010000022.1 GCA_025353235.1 Bryobacterales bacterium | reverse complement strand
CCGTCATTTGCTTCTCTGGTTACGGTGAGGTTCTTATAGGGAGCAGAAGGGCTGAACTTGGACTTCTCCATGTTTACCTTCCAGGTCCCGAGAGTGTTGTCAGTTGCCCCGAACGCCCCCATCGCCGCGAGTGCCGCGCCGACCGTTAACCTTACAAATATCGTGCTCATGTTTATTTCTCCTTAGGATTGATCCTATGGACCGAACCTAGCCAAGGAGCGTATCACGGCACCGTTATGGACGCAAGCATACTCTATGATGGGTAGTGTCCTAATTTGACGAGTGGGCGGTCTTGTTGCATAAAGGAAAGCAAATGGGATCTCTGTGGGCGCAAAAGAGAAAATGAACGCGATGAGCCAGCCAGTGCCGGAGTTGCCGGTCGCTGATGTCGAGCGCGCACAACAGCATTACAGAGATGCGCTCGGCTTTGAGATTGGATGGCTTTACCCAGGCAAAGAGATTGGGGCCGTGTCCCGCGGTGGTGTCGCGATATTCTTTCGGAAGAGGAAGCCGCCGTTCGAACCTGCCGTTCACTGGGTGTTCGCTGAAGATATCGATGAGTCGTACCAGGAACTGAAGTCGTTAGGTGCAAACATCGTGGATCCTCTGGAAAAAAAGTCTTGGGGATTATGGCAGTTCACCGTAAAGGATCTGGACGGGAACCTCTTCTATTTCCACAATGACTCACCATAATGCCGACCGCCCTGAGCACCCGTCCCAGCCTAGGTAAGAAGCTCGCCCTTGGAACAGTGGTCTTAATTGCCGTCTTGGCCAGCGGTTCCATCTTCCTCGCGAAGCGCTGGCCCTTCACGCGCGAACGGGTAGCTGAGTCGCTGGGCCGGGCCACGCTGAGCAAAGTCAAAATCGGCCATTTGCGCGAGACGTTCTTTCCGCATCCTGGCTGCATAGCCGAGGATGTTACCGTCAGCCGAGATGGTGCGCCCCCTTTGGCGACAATCAAGAAGCTCACCATCGAGGGTTCCTGGACGGCAGTGCTGACTCTCACCCATCGCGCCAAGCAAGTGCGCGCCGAGTCGCTCCGATTATCTATTCCGACCCACGTTCCTCCGCCCGTCCCGGTAGATTCCAAGCGTCCTGAGACGATGATCGGCGAACTGATCGCAGACGGGACTACCATCGATATTGCACGCGATTCAGGAGAGACGCTCCGCTTCGCTTTTCCCCTGCTGGTTTTGAACAACGTCGCTAAATCGAAAACAATCCTTTTCCGCACGTCCATGCGCAATGCCGTGCCGCCCGGCCTCATCGATGCGAAAGGCTCCTTCGGCCCGTGGGTTGGGACCGATCCTGGATCTACCCGCGTTTCCGGCTCTTTCCACTTCACGCATGCCGATCTCAGCCATTTTCACGGACTTGCCGGGTTGCTCTCCGCAGAGGGCGATTTCAAAGGCGGCCTAGGTCATGTGGAGGTAAAAGGGGACGCGGACATTCCAAACTTTGAGGTGCTGACAAGCCAGCATGCCGTCGAGATACGCAGCGGTTTCGATGGCGTGGTGAACGGGCTTAACGGCGACACGGTCCTGCGATTGGTAAATGCGAACTGGCTACACACAGCCATCGACGCCCACGGCACGGTGAAAGGCAAGACCCTCACGTTAGAAATGGACAGTCGGCAAGCGCGAATTCAGGACCTGCTCCGCTTGGTGATCAAGTCGGACGGGCTGCCCGTAACTGGACCGATCACATTCCGAGCTCACGCGGTTCTCCCTCCCGAGAACGAGGAGTTCTTGCGGAAGATTCGGCTGGATGGCGTATTCGGAGTTGAGGATGGGAAATTCACGAGCCCTGCGACGCAGGCGAAAGTGAATCAGCTCAGCGAACGCGCGAGGAAAGAGAAAGAGGAGTATGGCCCTGAGAGTGTCGTATCCGATCTGAAGGGTCGCGTGAGTTTGCGGCAAGGAACCGCCACCTTCTCGAACCTTTCATTCAGCGTGCCGGGCGCAATCGCCAATATGCATGGGACTTACAACGTAATCACCCATCGCATCGATTTGCACGGCACGCTGGCGATGCAAGCGAGTCTGTCGCACGCCGCAGGCGGAATCAAATCGGTTCTGCTAAAGCCGCTGGATCCATTCTTTAAGAAAGGTGACCACGGGGCGGTGGTTCCAGTTGAGATCACCGGCACATACGCCCATCCGTCATTTCGAGTTTCGCTAACCGGGAAGAAGTGAGCTACGCGGTCTTAATCGCTTTAATGCGGCGGACAAGGCGGCTCTTGTAGCGGGCGGCCGTATTGGCCTTGATAATTCCCCATTTCGCAGAGCGGTCAATCAATGAGAACGTGCTTGGAAGCAAGTTCTGTGCACCAGTTGCATCGTTTTTCGCAATAATTCGGCGCATGGAACGAACTTGGTGGCGTAGGCGAGTCTTGCGCAAACGATTCACGATTGTCTTCCGCTTGGTCATCCGCACTCGCTTCAAGGCGGAAATAGTGTTTGCCATTACTCCTCAGGATACCTTAGCTGCCATCCAAATTCAATCTCGCTAGATTACGACCCCAAATCCAGCCGAAATCTCGTTCATAAATAGACGTCCGCTCGCGTTGGTCAAATGGAACGGCTTCCCCATCTCATACTGTCGAACATCGAACCGAATTTGATATTTCTCGGTGAGGCGAACCTTCACGCCACCACCATAGTTCACGCCAAACTTGTTCTCGCCCTGTCCGTATTGCGCGGAACTGCCCGGAGGAACGAAGTTGCTGAAGTGAATTCCGGCAGCGGCGAACGGGCGCACGCGAGCCTTCTCGCGGGTCGCGTATAGCAAGCCATCGACGAATCCCTGATGAATGCCAAATCCCTGCTCTGTGACTGGAGGCCCGTCAAAGTGCAGCTTGCTTCGGCTGTAGGCATAGCCCAACTCGGCTCCGGCATGTTCACGAAGATTGAAACCCATCCGGAAGGCGAGACGAAAGCCGTCGGTCAGGCGCACTTTGGCACCAGCCGCAGCGCCGCTGGAGTAAACATCATCGCCGATGGCGTTGTTTGTCAGTTTGGATATTCCGCCAGAGACGGAAGCCTCGAAAGACTGCGCCATGCCAACGGTGGAAGCACAACAGAGAGCAAAACTGAAAAGAGCGAATTTCATGGTCATCCTTAACAAACGAATTGGATGCGCCGCTATACGCCCCGGTTACGCTTCCACTATGATTGCGTACACCTCGCCTGGTCCGTGGACGCCGCGCACCAGGATCTGCTCGATGTCGGCAGTGCGGCTAGGTCCTGTTATCAGCACCATTGAGCTAGTCTGCTCGGCAGGGAGGGGTGTCACCGTTAGAAGTTCGTCGAGTCCGACTAGAATACGGGATGCGGGAAAGACGGCGACATGTACCGGAGGAAGGAGAGAGATCAGGCGCGCTTCTTTGGGGCTGGAGATCATCACCATCGTGCCCGTTTCGGCGAGTGCGTAATTGGCGCTGGTGATGCCCACGTTCGCGTCCGCGCAAGCGGCGCGAAGGGAATCGCGATCATGAAACCCTGTTTGCACGCCAGGAAGGCTGGTCACTCCGCATTCAACTAAATAGGGAGCGTTGCAGGCTACGGACGTCTTGCCAGCCAGGAAAACATGCAGCCAGCGGGTGGCAGCTTGGGCGTCTGGTACGCGAACCGCCTTGCCAGCCAGCACATCGAAGCGCTGAACAAACGAAGCCACGCGGCTCTCCGCGTCCATGGTTTTGCCCAGCAGCATGGGCGGGGGAGGTGGCGGCGGCATCTGGCCTGCGGATCGGCCAAGCGCGGTTCTAACTGTGTGGAGGATTGCCTCCCGACTCATTTGGAACGCTCGCGCCACAACTGTCGAAAGCTTTTCTCGGCGGGAGCAGGCAGATCGCGCTGGCTAAGCCAATGCTTCAAAGGGCCGACTCGCAGAAATGCAGGCAGTTGGATCCAGCCATTCTTGTCGCGCGGGGCCAGCATGGAGGCAAGTCTGCCAGCCAGGGCGAACAGCGCCGGATGACAGGCCAGCCAACCATACATCGTAAACGCAAATCGCTCCAGGCCGCCCTCGCCCTGGCTCCTTTTAGCAGCCGTAACCTCTTCGCGCAGCTTGAGCAGAAGCTTGGGAATTTCGATGTTTACCGGGCACACCTCGGCACATGCCCCGCACAGGCTTGAGGCAAATGGTAGCCAAGGGTCCTGCGACACACCGTGAAATTGCGGGGTGATGATCGCCCCAATCGGTCCAGAATAGATCCAGGGATAATTATGGCCGCCGATCTTCCGATAAACCGGGCACGTATTCAGACATGCCCCGCAGCGAATGCAGTAGAGCGATTGCCGCTTGTCGGGATCGGCCAGAAGTTTTGTCCGACCATTATCCAGTAGGACCACGTAGAACTCCTCGGGCCCATCGACTTCATCCACCCGGCGCGGACCTGAAAGGAACGACGTGTAAACGGTCAGTTCCTGTCCAGTGGCGCTGCGCCCGAGCAGCTTGAGAAACACAGCCAAATCCTGAGCATGAGGGATCAGCTTTTCGATACCGGCCACAGCGATGTGAATCTTTGGCGCCGAAGATGTGAGCCGCGCGTTGCCTTCATTCTCCACCAACACGATTGCGCCCGAATCCGCGATCAGGAAGTTTGCCCCGGTGATGCCGATGTCGGCCGCGAGAAACTTATCCCGCAGCACCGCGCGAGCGATCATCGTCTGCTTCTCGATCACCACCTCGTGCGGGATGCCCAGCTCCTTGGTGAAGATGTCCGCCACTTCATAACGCGTCATGTGCAGCGCGGGAGCGACGATGTGGTACGGACGCTGGTGTGCGAGCTGCAGGATGTACTCGCCCAGATCCGTCTCCACGGACTCCAGGCCGTGATGCTCGAGCCGCTCGTTGAGGTCGATCTCCTCGGTGGTCATCGACTTCGACTTGACTATCAGATGCGCGCCGCGTTCCTTGGCCAGGTTGAGCACGAAATCGGCAACTTCGCTCGCGTCCTGGCAGTAAACGGCCTTGCCGCCGTGCTTAGCTAATTGCGATTCGAACTGTTCGAGATAGAAATCGAGGTTCTCAATAGTGTGCTTCTTCACCGCGTTGGCCTGCGTGCGAAGCGCCTGGTATTCCGGCAGACGATCTCCGCCCACGGCATCGGATCGCTTCTGCATCAAGCGGCCAGTAGCGGTGTAAATCGCCAGTTGCAGCTTGGTATCGGCGACGGTTTCTTTAATCTTCTCGGGAGCGGCGGAGGACATGGGTTATCGGGAACTCAGTATTTCGGCCAAGTGTTTCGTCTGAATGGGCAAGCCCGCGCGGTGGATGGCCCCTTGGATCTGCATGAGACAGCTCGAGTCGGTTGCGACCACTGTGTCCGCTTTGGTGCGGAGAATGGAATCGATCTTGGAGCGCGCCATGCCGCCCGAAACCTCGGGGAACTTCACTGAGAATGTGCCCCCAAAGCCGCAACACTCCTCGCAAGCATCCATCTCGTGCAACGATAATCCGCTAACTTTGGAGAGCAAAAGCCTTGGCCCGGCCTTTACGCCGAGTTCGCGCAAGGCATGGCAGCTATCGTGAAACGTGACGGAGCCATCGAAACGCGAGCCGACATTGTCCACCTTGGCCACTTCGGTCAAAAACTTCGAGAACTCCCAAACGCGGGTTGCCGTGCGATGCGCTACCTCCAGCATGGCCGGATCGTGCTGGAAAATCTCGTCGTAATGATGCGTAATCATGGACGTGCAAGAGCCCGAAGGCACCACCACGTAATCCGCGTCGCGAAACACTTCTAAGAAGTGCCGCGCCATCTCGCGCGCTGGATCGTGGTAACCGCTGTTGAAGGCTGGCTGTCCGCAACAAGTCTGACGTTCTGGAAAATCGACGGTGTATCCGATGCGTTCCAGCACGTCGGCCATCGCCAGCCCGACCTTTGGAAACAGTTGATCGATCACGCAAGTAACGAAAATAGAAACGTTGCCGGAAGGCATGAAATTCGATTCTTGCATACGCGGGCTTGCGAGCGCTTTATCCTACAATGAAGAAGCCTTCTTGATGAAAATTTCGGCTACGATCATCACGTATAACGAGGAAAGAAACATCTCGCGAGTGATCGAGAGCCTGCGGTGCGCGGACGAGGTGGTTGTAGTGGACAGCGGCTCTACTGACCGCACGGTGGAGCTTGCCTCGAAGCTGGGTGCCCGCGTGCTGGAAAGCCCATGGCGGGGCTACGCGGGACAGAAAAATCTTGCCTCGGAACATGCCTCGCATGATTGGATCCTTTCGCTCGATGCGGACGAGGCTTTAAGCGAGGCGCTCGAAGGCGAGATCTGGCAGATCAAGAAAAACGGGGCGGATTGCGATGCCTACACGGTGCCGCGCTTGGCTCAGTATCTGGGACGTTGGATTCTCCATTCCGGCTGGCACCCGGATCGCAAGATTCGCCTGTTCGATCGCAACAAGGCTCGCTGGATTGGCGACTATGTCCACGAATCGGTGGTGACCAACGGTCGAGTTGGCCATCTCCGGGAGAATCTGCTGCACTTCACCTGCGACTCGCTTTCGGAACACTTGAAGACGATGGATCGCTACACCACGCTTGCGGCCGAGCAGATCGTAGATCAGAGGAAGAAGATCGGCTGGAGCCAACTGTTGCTCGACCCGCCTTGGACTTTCCTGCGCAGTTACGTGCTGCATCGCGGATTCCTGGACGGAACCGAAGGGCTCGCAATCGCCTACATGGCCGCGCTCTACAATTTTCTAAAGTATACGAAGGCGAAGTACATGAGTCCGCGCAGGGATTAGCGCGGATGCGGATTTTGCATATCGACACAGGCCGCGAGATGCGGGGCGGCCAGTGGCAAGTCTTGCACTTGCTGCAAGGGCTCGCGGAACGAAGAATTCCTTCGCGGCTGTTGACCCCTGGAGGCTCAGCTTTGTTCCAGGCTGCTGTTTCGCTTGGCTTGGATGTTGCGGCTCTGCGCTTCTACTCGCCTTTGCTCCAGTGCGGCCGCTTTGATTTGCTCCATGCTCACGATGCTCGCGCGCACACTCTGGCTCTGGGCTGCCGCAAGCCGCTGATCGTGTCGCGGCGGGTCGCGTTCCCCATTAAGCGAACTCCGTTATCGCGCTGGAAATATTGGAAGGCGACGCACTTCTTGGCAGTGTCCCGGCATGTGGGGGAGTTGTTGGCTGGTGCGGGGATCGCGCTGGAGAGGATCTCTGTCGTATATGACGGCGTGCGCGTGCCCGATTGTGCCGGCGTTGAGGATCGCACGCTGGTGCTGGCGCTCGATTCGGACGATCCCGGAAAAGGCAAGGCTATCATCGAGCGAGCCGCTGAGATCAACGGCGTGCCCGTTCATTTTTCCAAACAGCTTCTTCGCGATCTCCCGCAGGCTTTCCTGTTCGTGTACATCACGGCGTCGGAAGGCCTCGGTTCGGCAGCGCTGCTAGCCATGGCTTACGGGGCCACGGTGATCGCAAGCCGCGTTGGAGGTTTGCCGGAGATTGTGGACAACGGCATTACGGGGATGCTCACAGATAACGCCCCTGAATCGGTCGCCTGCGCTATAAGCCGCTTGTTGAATGATCGTGAACTGGCGCAGCGAATGGCAGCGCGCGCCCGGAAGCAAGTGCTGCGTCAGTTCACGGTGGATCACATGGTGGAGCATACGATTCGGGCTTACGAGAAGGTTTTGGCGTGATCGAAGCTTTACTGGCAGGGCTATTCGGACTGCTCATTGGAAGCTTCTTGAATGTTTGTATTTACAGGATGCCGCGCGATATGTCGGTGGTGCGCCCGCGCTCGCATTGTCCGGGGTGCGGCCGCATGATCGCGGGTTATGACAACATCCCGGTGGTCAGTTTCTTCCTACTCCGCGGTCGCTGTCGGCATTGCGGGACAAAGATTTCATTCCGCTATCCTCTTGTGGAGTTACTGACTGGAGCGTTTTTCTTTGGATCCATTTGGGCGCTCGGACCGACGCTTGCAGGCGCGAAGTTGTGCGTGTTCAGCGCGATCGTGATCGCCCTGATTTTCTCCGATTTGGAGGAGCGTATCTTGCCCGATGAATTCACGCTTGGTGGCGCGGTGGTTGGCGTTTTATTCGCCGCCTTCGTTCCGGTGAACGGACCCTGGAGCACGGGCTGGCTAAGGTCCATGGCGGCCTCAGCCTTTGCTGCTGTCTTCATCGCTGGCATGCTGTGGAGCGTGGGCTGGCTCTATCAGAAGGTGCGGCATCGGGACGGCCTGGGTTTAGGCGACGTCAAGATGGTGGCGATGATTGGAGCATTCCTTGGTCTGCAAGGCGCACTGTTAACGCTGATGGTCGCCGCGCCTCTTGGAGCCGTGGTGGGACTCTCTTATATTTTTTGGAAGGGCAAGGATGCTGCAAGTTACGAGTTGCCGTTCGGAACCTTTTTGGGAGTGGCGGCGCTCGCGGTGGCCTTCTACGGCGGTACACACGCTACAAACTTCTTACTCCCATGGCCGTAATGTCATCTACGCGCAGCATCTCTTTCACAACAAACGGCTCCCCATACTTCACTCCGATCAAGTTCCCGTAAAACCGCGCGACTCCGGCTAAACGGTCCCGAATCTCTCCCTGTTGCGGAAACAGATCCGACGCTTGTTCAGCCCCGCCGTACTGCGACTCATACGCGAACAGCGCCTCCATGCGCCGCTCGAACTGGCTTGCAATATCCACCACGAATGACGGCGTCACGTTTGCATACATCGACGAATAGATAATCTTCGAGGGACGATGCGGCTCCGTCTCGTCATCCAGCTTTCTCAACCCGGCCAGAAAACACGATTCGTACCCAATCTCACCGGCCCGGTAGTGATCCGGATGCCTCCCTTCCCAATAGGGCAGAATCACCACGCGCGGGCGCAGGTTGCGAATCTCTCCCGCCAGGCTCATCCGCACGCTGATTGTATTTTCCAGACGCGCGTCAGGCAGGTGCGTGTTGCCGCGCCACGCTAGTTGGAGTTTTAGGGCGGCGGTCTCCGATTCTCGAATGCGAATCTCGGGAGTGCCGCGAGTACCCATGTCGCCCGCCGTTAAATCCAGCACACCCGTTCGATAACCCATCTCAGCCATGCGGATCAGCGTGCCTCCGCAAGTCTGCTCCACGTCATCCGGATGCGCGGCAATGGCCAGTATATCGAGTGGCCGGTCATTGCCAGCCGAGGCGTAGTTCAATTGTTGAAACATTCTTAAGACCAAGACCTGGAGGCGCGCTGACGCACCGGCATCATCAAAATCAAGGCGATTCCGGCCAGGAATCCTCCCACGTGTGCGAACCACGCGACGTCGCCTTTCGAGACGGTGGAGTATCCGAACGATCCCGCTCCGCTAAAAAACTGGATCAGGAACCAGTAAATGAGAAGGAAGGCGGCCGGCATTTCCACGGTCGTGATGAAAATGAAAATCGGCACCAGGGTGTTGATGCGGGCCCTGGGAAACTTCACCAGGTATGCACCCATCACTCCCGCGATCGCGCCGCTCGCTCCGATAGTCGGCACGGGAGAAAACGGATTCAGCAAGATGTGCGTAAATCCCGCCGCGACTCCGCACAGCAGGTAGAAAATAAGAAAGCGGCTATGCCCGAGCAGATCTTCAATAGCCGGTCCGAAAATCCATAGGAACCACATATTTCCCACAATATGGAGCCATCCGCCGTGAATGAATAAGGAGGTCAGGAGCGACGAAAAATGGAAGCGGTCCGGGATAATGCCATAGTCCCTCATAATGTCCGGCTGCCTGAGTTCCAGGAAGAACACTAGAATGTTAATCAGAATGAGGAGCAGAGTGACTGTGGCTGGCGAGTAAGTGCGTTCGGACGACCGCAGAGGAATCATGCAGGGGCTCGGGTCTGGACGCGCTGTTCGAAATCGCGATGCGAACGGCGCTCCGCACGCTGCATCAGATTCTTCGCTTCGTCAATGGTGGAAATGCCTCCGCGGGCACCCAATGCAGTGCAGTTCAAGGCGGCCATTGCGTTGGATAATTCAAGCGTTTCTCGCATCGGCAGCCCCTGCAAAACAGCATAACAGAACGCTCCGTGGAACACGTCGCCAGCGCCTGTCGTATCCACGCAGTTCACCACGAAAGCGGGCGAATAAACGAATTTGCCATCCACTCGGGCCAGTGCGCCGTGGGCTCCCAATGTCATGGCGGCAACTGGAATCCGGTACTCGTTCTGAATGGTTTCGAGTGCTTTGAAGGGGTCCCGCTCATTGGTCCACTGGAGGGGAAATTCGGAACTGGCAACCAGGTGAGTTACGTTGGGCAGCACTTGATCGAACCCGTGATAAATAGTGTCCACATCCACCGTGACTGGAATCCCATGCTGCCGCGCGATCTCTGCGCCTCGCGCAACCGCCAACGTGTCATGCCCGTCAATGTGCAGCAGTTTCGCGCAGCAGATCTTTTCCGGCGTGATCGCTTCGGGAAGAAGGCGCAGGCAATCGTCCCGCCGCCAAAGAACGGTGCGCTCGCCGGTGGAGCGATCAATCAAAATGTACGCCGTCTGGTTGGCGCAGTTGGCTCGCACCTCCACGTCGTCAAGATTGATTCCGCTTCCCCGCAGACTTTCCATTTGAACTTGGCCGCGCACGTCATCGCCTACCGTTCCGATATACTTCACCGACAGTCCGAGCTTCGCGCAGGTAACCATCGCGCTCGCAACTTGGCCGCCAGGACTCAGGATCTCTTCATCAAACGCGACCTTTCCCGCATAGGCGGGGAAATGAGATAGCAGGATCAGCGTATCGGTGGCGTTCAGACCTACGCCCACCACATCGAATTGAGACATAAACAATCAGCATACAGGTTCACGGTACCTTGTAAGTATGGTTACCGATCTGGTCCAAATCCGCCGGCTCGGGGAAATGAAAAGGGAAGAGAACTCGCGTTTTCGTTTATTCCTGAAGCGGCACAGCTATGTCGAGCGCAAGCTGAAGAAGTTAGGCGAGGAGGTGCAGGACGCAATTGACTGCACCATCTGCGCCAACTGCTGCAAGGTCGCTTTCGTGCAGCCCACTGAACGGGATATCGAGGGTCTGGCGAAATTTCTTAGCATCAGCCGGGAGCGGTTCCTCCAGGATTACACGATGGAAGACAAGGATGGCGATCGCGTTTTGAAACGAACGAACGCGGCTGGATGCGTGTTCTTGAGCGGGTTCGATTGCACCGTCTACGAGGCGCGGCCGAGAACGTGCGAATTTTTTCCGCATGTGGTCAAGGGCGAGGGGCCCATCACTACCAGGATGTGGGAACTAGTCGACAGGGCAACGTACTGCCCCATCGTGTACAACTCGCTCGAGGCTTTCAAGGTAGAAACGAAGTTTCAGCGCTGACTCGTGCTATCCCTTGAACTCGCCTGCCATCCGACTGGCCAGCGGACGGGTCTGCCCTGCATATTTATTGCCCAGCTTCTTCCAATACGGAACGGAAGAGGGACTGGAAAGCTGCTCAAACGTGAATGAGCAGATCCGCATTCCAGGGTAAAGAGCCACTGGCATCCGACTCAGGTTGCTCAACTCAAGGGTAGCCTTGCCCGACCAGCCGGGATCGAAGAGTCCCGCTGTCCCATGTACGATAATCCCGATTCGTCCCAGGCTTGATCGGCCTTCGAGACGGCCTAAAACATCGTCGTCCAGCTCCAGGCACTCCTCGGTAATCGCGAGCACGAACTCGCGAGGCTGCAGGATAAAGGCCTCACCGTTCTCGATGATGACGGGTCTCATCAAGTCTTCAATGCCGCGCGGGTTCCGTAGATCGATGTAAGGGTGGCGGCTATGCTCGAAGATGTTGAACTCGTTCCCGAGACGAAAATCCACCGAGCAGCTTCCGAACTGCTCGGGTGGCAGTTCCGGTGATATTTTAATTTTGCCTAGCGCGAGATAGCGCCGAATGTCGACGTCGGACAGAACCA
>JANXQZ010000013.1 GCA_025353235.1 Bryobacterales bacterium | reverse complement strand
CATGAACTCTATTTGATGTGCGACGACGTGCATGCCACAGTGGAGAAGCTCAAGGCCAAGGGCGTGGAGTTTGTGGGAGAGATTACCGATCAGGGTTGGGGCCTGGTCACGAGGCTGAAACTGCCGGGCGGTGACGAAATTGGTCTATACCAGTCCAAGCACCTGACGGCGAGGTGATGCGGTCCATGCACTCGGCTGTCCGCGGTATGCAGGACGTCGATCCCAGCCTGCGACTCCGAATCGTACGAAGGTGTGTCAGGGAGGCATAGGCATTGAACAAGCCAATATTCGGGATGATCTTAGGCGGCGCTTTGGGCAACTTAGACGGGCTGACCGCGTGGTTTACGCCGGAGGTGCGCGCCGGGATTATCGGAATCGTGATCGGATCTACATTCAAGGGCGTAATCGCGGGAGCGTGCATCGGGTACTTCGCGAAGAAGGTGAACTCGCTGCCGCTTGGCATTTTATTCGGCTTGGCCGTGGGTATGTTTCTCGCATTTCTCACCGCGCTCATGGGTGCGGAGAACGGCAAGCACTACTACTTCGCCATTATGCTGCCGGGCAGTTTAGCGGGGGCCATCGTTGGTTATGCCACGCAGAAGCACGATGTTAAGATAGGGAAACGGGCGGTTAGCTCAGTTGGTTAGAGCACCTCGTTTACACCGAGGGGGTCTGGGGTTCGAGTCCCTAACCGCCCACCATCTATTTCAGCTCCCTCACCGGGATGTTGAACGCAGCAGTGTTCACCACGCCCTGCCTTTGAAACTGCACCCAAACTCGATAGGTCCGCGCCCTAGGGAAGATTAGGTTGAACTGTTCTTGCTGGCCGCCGTCAGCGATAAACGGATGCGTATGAATCATGTCGATCAGGTCGTCGCTGGCGGCCAGCATGTGTCCCCAGGCTCCCAAATATTTCTCCAGGCCGGTGGCGGGTTTTAGCTTGAAGAACAGGAGCGTCTTCTGGCCCGAAATTGGTTCAGGGGGTTCGGTGATGAGTTCCACGTCCATATTTTCGGCATGGCACGATCCTAGGCTCGGCTGCAATTTGGCGGGCCCGAGTTCGACCGGCTCTCCGCGCCGGAGGGGGACGATCAAGGTCTTCGCAATCAGTTGAGGCGTGGCTCCAAAGGGATAAAAATCGCCCAAAATGCGATAAATGCCTCCCTTCGGCAGAATCGCATCAAAGCGGAACACGTTGTCCGAACCGAGTGCGGGATGGTCGTGGACGAAGTACTGCAGATCTTGGCTAACGATGAACATGTGAAACAGGCGCTCATGCACGATCTCGAAACGCTGAACCGGCTGGCCTGACTTGGGGTCGAGAATGCGGAATGCAAGCTCTACTTTTTCGCCTGGATGGAAGACGCGGGGTCGCGTGCTCAGCTCCATAGGATACTCGCTTCTGTCCGGGATCCCCAGCACGAGCTTCATCCCGCAGCGCGGACAGACACCCGGTTTCGCGGATCGAATGTCCAAGTCCATCGGACATACGTAGTCAGCCGGACCCTCGGGCGTACTGATGGCCGGAACCGTTGCGGAAGTTCCCACTTTCGCATCCTGGGAATAGGCTAGGGGCGCCGCCAGCAGCAGTTCCAAAGCAATCCGCCTCTTCATACTCTTAGTCTATGTGATAGGCTACCGCCATGAGCAAAGCCGGATTTTGGATCTGTTTCGGAGCCGTCGCTGGCTGTCTCGTCGGCCAGCCTCCACGTCCTCCGACGCCTCCACTGACTGAAACAGAACTGGACACAATTCCTCTCGTGCTACCACGCGCGGGGACCAGCGTGACCACGGCGCTCTTTGACGGCAAGACCCTGAATGGTTGGCAGGGCAATCCAGATTGGTGGTCTGTCCAAGACGGAGCCATAGTTGGGAAATGCAATGACAAGGTGCCCACGAGTTTTCTATTTACGACTAAGAGCTACTCGGATTTCCGCCTCACTCTATCGTCAAAGATGGTGGAATCGGACAATCACGCTGGAGTCTGCTTCCGGGGAGAAATCACTGCGAAGGGCGATAACAAATGGTACACGCGCGGGCC
>JANXQZ010001234.1 GCA_025353235.1 Bryobacterales bacterium | reverse complement strand
CGCTTCAGGTAATTGTGCTCGATCACGCTTCTGATTCCGTCTGGAAGGGGCTTCCACTCGTTCATCAAGTAGAGGATTGGAGGGATGGACGGGCACTGATTCCATCGGCGTGGTCTTGAGGGGTTCAGAAGCGAACACTTGCAGCTTAGTCGATCAACACCGCACCGGTCGATCGAAAACGCTTGGCATTCCTGATCCGAAGAGGGCGCATGATCCCTGACCGCTAATCGGTCTCAGATCCGGCGTAAGCTTTCCAAAACTTCCAGGCGCGCTCGCTACCAAGGGGGCCCACATGGAGACTCTGTTGATTTTTTTTCGCAACGGTTCGCGGCAACGTAAACACTGTACGCAACCAACAACGACACACCAGCTACTGAGTCAACTCGCGTCAGTGAATTGCGAGCAGAATTACGATCCCCAGCGCGAATACAGCTTTAGCCCAGTTCATAGAGGAGCGATTCGATTGAGTCGCTGCGAGTTGTTGCCGCTCTTCTCTTATGATGAGCATTTGGCCGAGGCTCTCTGATGCTTCCGGCTTAGAGCAATACCCCGCAGCGGGAAAATGGACCGCTTTCCCGAATGCCCGGCTTTAGGCACATCTCCCCTCATTGCCGCGATAGCCTCCGCGCACTCACGGAGAAAAGAGCGCTTAGGGTTTCCAAGCGCGCGCGCTGCCAAGGCGCCGCAAATGGAAAATTTCTCATTGCTTCAGAGTCACGAAAAGTCTGCAAGCGCCGCCCGAGACAATGCTGGCGTACTGGAATCAATGTAGTGGAGCGATTCTCTCTGGATAAGGCAGACCATCATTCCCGCCTGCTATAGCGCTCGAGTGACGTGAAACTGCGTCGGCAGTGGGGAACCGGTATCAGAGGCTCGAAAGACGTTGGGCGTAATATCCCTACTCGCCGGGATACCCGAAACTCGGATTTCATCCTGACTTTCGATCGGTACCACACTTCGAGATCCCTGGGCTCCATGCGCCTTGATTGCTGTTCGCCTTCGACTGGAAGATTCGCATTGGAGATCGATCACCCAGCTCTTCCAGGCAGCTTTTTCTGGCGATTTTCGCAGGTCTACGCTTCCGGGGGCGACACATTCCCTGAGAAGAAACAATGACTCGGGTCCAGATGCCACCTAGCCTCCCCGGCCCTGAATACCGCATCGACGTTTCAAACGAGTTCCACATTGGGAGAGCGCGTCACTGACGATTCGCACCTGCCAACCTTACGGCCGCGCTTTCATCCGACCGGAAAGTCGGATCTTAACAGACGCTTTCCCATGCGCCTTGCCTGCCGATTGGCGCGGCTGGATGAAAAAGTGTTCTGGTTCTTTTGGCTGGATACGGCTCCCTGGCGAGCTCACCCGTGAGCGCCTCCAGGCCGTGTAAGATCCTCGCCATTGCCCCCTGGATCCAACGTCCGGGACCACTAGCGGCAAATCCAGCGAGTGATTCCAAGCGCCGCGTTCGCACTCCTGCTCAACTGGAGCAAAGTGCTGCTTCCCTTGCGAGTTACCGGAGCTAAGGACGTTTGGACTTCTTGGCGCGCGGATTCGCTTCGAGCAACTTAGGTCCTTCGGCCGTAATCGGCCCTTTTCGCTTGGGCACGGTCCCAGGCACGACCACCCGATCGAGACGGTCGTGAACCTCTGTGGCAGGAACGAGGTACCGCATAGTCGTTTCAAGTGATTTGTGTCCCATCCAGTGCTGCACCGTGCGGACATCGAATCCTTCCCGAAGCATGCGAGTGGCAAATGTGGAGCGAAAGGTCTTAACGTCGAAGCGCGCCGGGTCGAGCCCGGCACGCGCCGCCACTTCTTTGCAGCGTAGCAACATGTTCTGCTCCCGGTTTCCGGTCGGCGACGGAAACACAAACTCCGTTCCCATACGCCGGGGGTGCTCGCGCAGGATTTCCGCCAGTTGAACGGGAATCGGAATCTCCCGTTCCTCCCAGCGTTTGGG
>JANXQZ010001168.1 GCA_025353235.1 Bryobacterales bacterium | reverse complement strand
CCCGTTCAATCGAGGCATGCTTTGTCCTAAGGGAGTGAAGCGTTATCTTCAGGCGAACCACCCAGACCGCTTGCTTGACCCCTTGATGCGCACCGCGTCCGGCTTCCGCAAAGCCGGCTGGGACGAGGCACTCTCATTCACCGCGCAACGTCTCCGCGAGGTTCAGGAAAAATACGGCAAAGATGCGGTCGCCGTATACGGGGGCGCTTCGCTTACAACGGAGAAGGCTTATCTGATGGGAAAGTTTGCGCGCGTGGCTCTGGGCACGCGGCACATCGATTACAACGGGCGCCTATGCATGGTGTCCGCTGGGACCGCTTACAAACTTGCGTTCGATGTAGATCGCAGTCTGATCCCGTGGAGCGAGATTCCGAAAGCTCAGGTGCTTTTTGTGATCGGCGCAAACATCGGGGAGTGCGCTCCCATCACAACGGACTACATCTGGCGGTGCCGCGATAACGGCGGACGGTTGATCGTGGCCGACCCGCGCCTCACGCCCATCTCGCGCAATGCGGATCTTTTCTTGCCAGTCCGTCCCGGCACCGACTTGGCGCTGCTCAACGGCATGCTGCATGTGGTTCTGCGCGACAATCTGCAGGACGACCGGTTCATCGCCGAGCACACCACCGGCTTCGATGCCGTCAAAGCATCCGTGCAAAGCTATGATCCACGGAGCGCTGCCGAAATGACCGGTGTCCCTCCAGAGTCTATCGAGAAAGCGGCTCATTGGTTCGCGCAAGCTGATCGGGCGATCGCCATGCATGCGCGCGGCATTGAACATCAGTCCAAGGGTGTTGAAAATTGTTCTGCGCTGATCAACCTGACGCTCGCCACCGGACACATCGGACGCGAGGGCTGCGGCTGCACTATGATCACGGGCCAAGGCAACGGCCAGGGCGGACGCGAACACGGGCAAAAATGCGATCAGTTACCGGGTCAGCGATCTCTGCTTGACCCCCAGGCGCGCGAGCATGTGGCGGGCGTATGGGGCATATCGCCAGAAGAACTACCGCAGCCCGGATACACCGCGCAAGAGATCATGAACGCGATTCACTCCGGCGAGATCAAAGCGCTGTTCTCAATCTGTTTCAATCCCGTAGTGTCGCTGCCGGAATCGAGATTCACCGAGGAGGCGCTGGAAAAACTGGAGTTCTTCGCCGTCACCGATTTCTTTCTTTCTGAGACGGCACGCTACGCGGACGTAGTCCTCGCGGGGAGTTTACAGGAGGAAGAAGAGGGCGTCACATGCAGTGCGGAAGGACGCGTCATTCACATCCAGCAAGCGGTGACTCCGCCGCGAAACGCGCGAACCGATTCGGAGATCATCTGCGAACTTGCCGCCCGCATGGGTAAAGGAAAGTATTTCCCGTTTACCTCGCCGAGGGAAATCTTCGAGGAATTGCGCCTCGCCTCTCGCGGCGGGCATGCCGATTATTACGGCATTACGTACGAAAAGATCGATCTGCAGAAAGGGGTTTTCTGGCCTTGTCCGACGCTGGAACACCCTGGCACGCCACACCTCATTCAGGACGGCGTCTCATTCTTTCCCGATGGAAAGTGCCGGTTTCAATTGGCTGAATGGCGTGAGAGCGGGGATCCCGTCAACGACGAATTTCCGATCTTCCTCACTACCGGGCGAGTGATCAGCCAGTACCTCTCAGGCACGCAGACGCGCCGAATCGGCGGGCTTGTTGACATTTATCCAGAGCCGCGCGTCGAGATCCATCCGAAGCTCGCGGAACAGCATGGGATCACCGATAAAGCGTGGGTCACGGTCACAACGCGCCGTTCCGAGATGACGCTGAGAGCCAGCGTGGTGCGCACGATTCGCCCTGACACCGTGTTCATTCCCTACCATTGGGCGGATCTGAAGAGCGCCAATCGACTCACGCATCGCACGCTCGATCCGCGCAGTAAGATTCCGGAGTATAAGGTATCGGCCTGCAGGATCCGAGTTGCGGACGCAGCCCCACCATGGGCTCGGGATGAGAATCTGGTTCAGATCGGTTCGCCCCCTGGAATCCCATCCGCCGAAGGAGCGGGCAACTGATGTTTGGCTATGAATTTTATGTCGATCCGTCGCGCTGTATTGGTTGCCAGGCGTGCGTGAAGGCGTGCGAAGAATGCGAGACGCACCGCGGGCA
>JANXQZ010001151.1 GCA_025353235.1 Bryobacterales bacterium | reverse complement strand
TGACCGAACCGATCTCTACTGACCGCACTCCAGCGTGCCGGTAGAGTTCCACCGCAAGCGCTTGCCCTGGAAAGTGATGGCGCAGGATGTGCGGAAGCATGCGTCCGGCATCAATGTAGATGGCGTGCCCGCCCGGCGGTTCAACGATAGGAACGCCGCCGTCGGCTATATGGCGACCCAGATAGCCGGTGGACGCGATGCGGTACTCCAGATACTCGGGCTGAAGCACCTCGTCCAGCCCGACCGCGATCGCGTCCAGATCACGGCCTGCTAAACCGCCATAGGTGGGGAACCCTTCGGTGAGGATCAGCAGATTCTTCTCTTGCTCGGCGAGCCGGTCATCATTGGTGCAGAGCAGGCCGCCGATGTTTGCAAACGCGTCTTTCTTGGCGGAAAACGTACATCCGTCCGCTAGCGAGAACATTTTTTGAGCGATGGCGCGCGGCGTCCAATCCTGGTATCCGGCTTCTTGCTGGCGGATGAACCAGGCATTTTCGGCAAACCGGCAGGCGTCGAGATACAGCGGGATGCCGTACCGGTCAGCCACGCGGCGCACTGCCTCGATGTTGGCCATGGAGACCGGCTGGCCTCCGCCCGAGTTGTTGGTCACCGTGATCATGATCAGCGGAATATGGGTCGCGCCTCGCGCTTCAATGAGAGCTTCCAGTGCCTGGACATCCATGTTGCCTTTGAATGGGAGGCGAGCTTGGGTATCGCGCGCCGCGGGCAGAAGCAGATCAACGGCCTCGGCCCCTTGATGCTCGATGTTGGCGCGCGTGGTATCGAAGTGCGTGTTGTTTGGCACCACGTCGCCTGGTTTGCAGAGGATCGAGAATAGAATGCGTTCAGCTGCGCGTCCCTGATGGGTTGGGATAATGTTGCGAAAGCCGGTTAGATTGGTGGCGGCGTGCCTGAGGCGGTAGAAGCTCTCGCTCCCGGCGTAGGATTCATCCCCGCGCATCATTGCGGCCCATTGCTCGGTGGACATGGCGCTGGTGCCCGAGTCGGTTAGCAGGTCGATCAGAATGTCGACTGCGCGGAGCTGGAATAGGTTGTAGCCAGCTTGCTCAAGGAGGCGTTCGCGGTGTTCCTTCGTGTTATAGCGAAGCGGTTCGACGCTCTTGATCCGGAACGGTTCGATGATCGTTCTCATAAGAACCCAATCGTAACGCGCTCGCGTACAACCTTTTCGACTCCCCGCAAACCATCGCTTATCATATGAATGGGAGTTCCGATGAACAATTCCGTACTGGTACCCATGGTGGTGGAGCAGACCTCTCGCGGCGAGCGCGCGTTCGATATCTACTCGAGGCTGCTGAAAGAAAATATCATTTTTCTGGGTACTCCGATTGATGATAACGTCGCGAATTTGGTCATCGCGCAGATACTGTTCCTGTCAGCCGAAGATCCGGAGAAAGATATTTCGCTGTATATTAACTCGCCCGGCGGGTCGATTACCGCTGGACTCGCGATCCTGGATACGATGCGCCTGGTGGAACCGGACATCGTGACCTACTGCCTGGGACAAGCTGCCTCCATGGCCGCAGTCTTGCTGGCGTGCGGAACGAAAGGCAAGCGCTACAGTTTGCCGCATGCGCGAATTTTGATCCACCAGCCCTCCATGAGCGGCCTGGGCGGACAGGCTACGGACATCGATATTTACGCGCGCGAAATACTGCGGATGCGCCAGGCTCTTAACGAGATCCTAGCCGAAGCGACAGGCAAACCGGTGGAGAAGATTGCCCGGGACGTGGATCGCGATTATATTCTAGAGCCTGATCAGGCGCTGGAATATGGGCTGATCGACCGCATCATCGCGAGCCGCGAACTCACGCCGGTTCCGGCCCGGTGATAAAGCTGTTTGTAATTGCCATGGGGCTGATCGCAGCCCTCTCGGCTCAAACATTCCAGGAACGCGATATGGCCTGGGCCGCCGCCGTGCAGGGCGCAGACGTCGCGGCGCTCGATAAGCTTTATACGGATGAATTGATCTATGCCCACTCCACCGGCAACGTGGATTCCAAGAAGGCATATCTCGACCGGCTCAAGAGCGGGGCTCAGAAATACGAGCACGTTACCATCGAAAAGAGTCGAGTGGTCCCGTACGGCGATGCCGTAGTCACTCACTCGTTTGTGCGGACGACTGGGATCAGCAATGGTAAGCCATTCGACGATCACGTGATGATGCTCCACGTCTGGGTGAAGCAAGGCGGAACGTGGCGCATTGCGGCGCACCAAACCACCAAGCTGCCGCAGTAGATGGCGTCTTCGCCTTGCCGGTTGTGCGGCCGTACCTCTGAGCAATGGTTGCAAGGCTTGGGCGGCTGCCCCTCTTGCGTTCAGGAGGCGCTGCTCCATACTCGGCTGACGCATGGGCACTCCGCCATGCACGAGAGCGTTCGCAATGTGTGGCCGCTCGATGCGGACGCCGCCTTTGGAGCGCTCCCCATGCCGCTGCGCATGCATGCCGATCCGCGTTTTACAGGGACGGGCGTGACCATCGCGCAGGTAGATTCAGGCTTCTACCCGCATCCCGATCTCGTGCTCCCGCGCAACCGGATTCGCGCCTGGGTGGATGCAACCAAACCTGCCATGCACTACCTCCACTTCTCGCCTGCAGCGCATCCGGCCTGGCCCGGAAGCAAAGGCACCGCGCACTGGCAGTGGCATGGACTCATGACCACCACGGCCGCTTTCGGCAACGGCTATCTCAGTCATGGCTTATACCGCGGGCTGGCCTGCGATGCGGATCTGGTGCTGGTGCAGACGTGGGATCGCAGAGGACGCATTACCAACGTTACGCTGACGAGAGCCCTGCGATGGATCCGCAAGATGCGGAAGGAACTGCATATCCGCATCGTCAGCATTTCGGTGGCGGGCGATCCCATTTTTCCTTTGCGCGGCAATCCAGTTGACGAGGCGGTAAGGGAACTGGTGGAAGATGGCGTGGTGGTAATCGCGGCCTCGGGCAACAAAGCCGAGCGGCAATTGGTCCCGCCCGCGACTGCGTGCGAGGCGATCACGGTGGGCGGACTGGACGACCATAACGGATTCGATCGCGAGTCGCATGAGGTGTGGCACAGCAACTACGATGTCACGGATCGCGGAACTTCGAAGCCGGAGCTGTTGGCCCCGAGTCTTTGGCTGGCTGCGCCGGTGCTGCCTGGATCTACAGTAGCTGCCGAGGCGAAAGATCTTTTTGCGCGGCGTGCCAGGGGCGATGAATCCGCTAGCGCGCGGATCGCCGAACTGAAGCTGGTGACGTCGCATTATCAGCATGTGGAGGGAACGAGTTTTGCCGCTCCGACGGTTGCCGCCATTGTCGCCTGCATGCTGGAAGCGAATCCTGCTTTGAGGCCGGACCAAGTGCGCACGATCTTGATGGCCGCCGCTTACAAGGTTCCCGGCGCTCCCGACGAGAGGCAGGGCGCGGGCGCAGTGGATGCCGGCCACGCGCTTGAATTGACGCTCGCCAATGGTATACTTTGATTTCATGCTCCGCCACGCCCATGCGGCGGTCTGACATCTCTTCATTAAGTAAAACCGACTTGCCCGCCAGACGCACTCGGCGGGCTTTTTTCTTCAATGCCCAAGACTATGGACCTGGATTTTAGTAAATCGGACGGCCTTCTTCCTGCAGTGATTCAAGATCACGCGAGCGGCCGTGTTCTCATGCTCGGCTTCATGAACGAGGAAGCTTTTCGGAAAACGGTGGAGACTGGCTTTGCGACGTTTTTTAGTCGTTCGCGCAACAAGCTGTGGTTGAAGGGGGAGACTTCGGGGCATCGCTTGGTGGTGAAGGCAATCTCGACGGATTGCGATCAAGACGCTATTTTGGTGCGAGTGGATGCGCTCGGGCCGGGTGTGTGCCACGACGGCTATGAGAGCTGCTTTTATCGCACGCTGACGGATGGGAAGTGGAAGGAATCGGAGCAGCCGACTTATGATCCTGCGAAGGTTTACTCATGAGGCCAACTGCTAAGTTTTGCAAGAGGTTGTCATGCTGCATGGGAATTGTGGGGCAGGCAATCTTGCCTGCGGACAAGCTTTCTAGCTTGTCCAGCCGGCTGGAAAGCCGGCTGCAGCCAGGATTGGCTGCCCCACAAAGCAGCCTAGCTGCAACCAAAATGGTTGAAGCTCTATGAGCGACAAACTCAAGCTCGGAATCCCCAAGGGCAGTCTCGAAAACGCCACCATCGATCTCTTTCGCCGTGCCGGGTTCAACATCGCTACCAGCTCGCGATCCTACTTCCCCTCTCTCGACGATCCTGAAATAGAATGCATGCTGATCCGCGCGCAAGAGATGGCCCGCTACGTCGAAGATGGCGTGCTGGATGCAGGCCTTACCGGACACGACTGGGTTCAGGAAACCGACGCCACAGTCCAAACCGTCGCAGACCTGATCTACGCGAAGCAGAGTTTCGGCAAGGTTCGCTGGGTGCTTGCGGTGCCGGACAATTCGCCCTTTCATTCGGTAAAAGATCTCGAAGGCAAAATCATCGCCACCGAACTAGTTTCGGCCACGCGCCGCTACTTCGCATCCCACGGTGTGACAGCGAAAGTGGAGTTTAGCTGGGGCGCGACCGAAGTAAAACCGCCGGTGCTGGCCGATGCAATCGTCGAGGTCACCGAGACAGGCTCATCCTTGCGCGCCAACAAACTCCGCATTATCGAGACAGTGATGGAATCGAACACGCAACTGATCGCGAACGTCAGTTCCTGGGCAGATCCGTGGAAAAGGCGCAAGCTGGAAGATATGCGCATGCTACTGGAGGGCGCCATCAACGCGCTTGGAAAAGTAGGACTGATGCTGAACGTGACCAAGACCGATCTGCCTCGACTGCTGACAATTCTGCCTGCCTTGAAGAAGCCCACCATCTCCAATCTCAGCGATGAAGAATGGGTGGCCGTGCATACGATCCTTGATGAATCTACCGTGCGCACCATTATTCCGCGCCTGAAAGAGGCCGGGGCGCAGGGCATCGTCGAATACCCGCTGAACAAAATAGTGATGTAAATGCTGCGAATCATAGAGCTCTCTCAAGCGCGCGAACTGATCACCCGGAAGACGATCCGGCTGGCTGAAGCCGAGCAAGTAGTCGCGCCGATCCTCGAACAAGTGCGCAAGCGAGGAGACGACGCGCTGTTTGAATATGCCCGCAAATTCGACAATTTGCAGACCAACCACGTGCGGGTCCACGATGTAGATTTCACGGCAGCAGCCCAGCGCATTCACCCGACTTTCACTCCAGCCATGGAACTCGCCGCAGCGAACATACGCGAATATGCCCGGATGCAAATGCCTCAAGAGACCTCGGTCACGCTGGCCGACGGAAGGCGACTGGGCCAAGTGGTCCGTCCTCTTGAATCGATGGGTGCTTATATTCCCGCAGGCCGTTATCCCCTGCCCTCGACTCTGCTTATGACCGTGATTCCAGCGCAAGTGGCAGGCGTGAAAACAATCTGTATCGCTTGCCCTCATCCCAGTTCGGAGATCCTCGTGGCCTGCGACTATCTAAACGCGAAGAAGAACGTATTCCGCATGGGCGGCGCGCAAGCGATTGCTGCGATGGCGTTCGGAACGGCAACGGTTCCCAAGGTGGATCGCATCGTAGGCCCTGGAAATATTTATGTGTCGGCGGCCAAGAAATTGTTGGCGGGCGAGGTCGGCATTGATTTTGTAGCCGGACCTACCGAGATCGTGATCATCGCCGCCGAAGGCGATCCACGGCACATCGCGGCCGACATGCTGGCCCAAGCGGAGCATGACACGGAAGCTTCTGCGATTCTGCTCACCACATCGCGAAGCTTGGCCGAATCCGTGGTGCGGGAAGTTTCGCGGCAATTGGAATCGCTCTCGACTTCGGCGGTGGCCTCAGAGGCGATTCGCAAGAACAGCGCCGTGATCATCGTTCCGTCGATGGAGGCTGCGGCTGAAGCCTCGAACCAGTTGGCGCCTGAGCATCTATCGATTCACGACGCCTCGCTCCTGCCTATGATTCAACACGCCGGCAGCATTTTTATCGGTCCCAGCAGCCCGGAAGCGGCGGGAGATTACGCGTCAGGGCCGAATCACGTACTGCCCACCGCAGGGGCCGCGCGACTTCGCGGAGGGCTCTCAACCGCAGATTTCGTGAAGGTGATCTCGGTTCAAGAGTTGACGCCGAAAGCGCTTGCCACGCTGGCCACTTCGATCACCACGCTAGCTCGCGCAGAGGGACTCGAAGCGCACGCCCGCTCCATCGAGGTGCGCCTGTGAGCAGCGATTTGGAACTGCCTCCCGGAGTTTTGCAGCCTCGCGACGCGGTGTTGAATATGGCGCCCTACTCGCCGCCAACCGGGGCGCGGGCCGATAAACTGCGTCTCGACTTCAACGAGAATACGGTGGGAGTTTCGCCGAAAGTCGTCGAGTATTTGCGGCAACATCTCACCGAGGCCACCCTCGCCATGTACCCCGAATACACTGACACCAAGCGCGATCTAGGTGCGTTCTTCGGAGTGGATACGGACGACTTCATCCTCACCAATGGCACCGATGAAGCGATCCAGGTGCTCATCAATACCTATATCGATGATCGCGCGGATGTGCTGCTGCTGCGCCCCTCCTATGCGATGTACCGGTTCTACGCAGAGCTGGCAGGCGCGACCATTCGAGAGGTTCCCTACCGTCCTCCCAAGCTGAGTTTTCCTCTGGAAGAACTGCTGGAAGCGATAAAGCCTTCCACGCGCGCAGTGCTAATTGCCAATCCAAATAATCCGACGGGCACGGCAACATCCCGTGCGGGCATCGAACGAATTCTGGAGAAAGCGGTGAATGCGGCGGTGCTGATCGATGAAGCCTACTTTGAATTCTGCGGCGTAACCGCGCTCCCATTGCTGCAGGATTACCCAAACCTATTCGTGAGCCGAACCTTCTCCAAAGCCTATGGCATGGCCGCCATGCGCTTCGGATGCCTCTTCTCGCAAAACGGCAATGTGGAATTCTTGAGCAAAGCGCAATCGCCCTACAGCGTGAATTCCGTCGCGGCCATGGCGGCGCGTGCCGCTGTGCGCGACAAGACTTACATCGAGAAATACGTGACCGAGGTGCTCGCCGCCCGCGAGTTGCTGTACGTTGGGCTGGAGACGCTCGGCATTCCCTACTACGAGAGCAAGGCGAATTTTGTATTGTTCCAGGCGGGGGATCGGGCCATTCCGATTCGCGACGAGCTGCGGCGCCGCGGCGTGCTGGTGCGGGACCGAAGTTATGAGATTCCGGGATGCGTGCGCGTAACGGTTGGCACGCGCGAGCAGATCCGCCGCTTTTTGTCGGAGCTTGGAGAGGTCTGGAGATGACGCAGCCGCAGGTGCTCGTCTTCGACATGGACGGCGTGCTGGTGGAGGTTTCCGAGTCCTATCGCGAGACCATCGTGAGGACGGTCCACATCTTCACAGGCAAGACGATTTCGCGCGAGTTGATCCAGGAATATAAGAATATAGGTGGCTATAACAACGATTGGGTTCTGTCGCAAAAGATTTGCCGGGATCTTGGCGTGGAGGTGCCATACGAGTCGGTGGTCGAAAGTTTTAACGATCTGTTCCTGAATCAGGGCCTAATTCATCGCGAACGTTGGATCCCCAGAGACGGCCTTTTGGAGCGGCTTGCGGAACGTTTCGAACTGGCGATTTTCACCGGCCGCAGCACGCTCGAAGCAGAGATCACGCTCAATCGCGAAGGGCTGCGCGATCGCTTCCTGTTAGTGACCTCCAGCGATGTGGTGAACGAAAAGCCCGCGCCGGACGGGCTGCTGAAAATAGCTGCGATGCGGCCGGGCAAGCCGCTGCTCTACGTGGGTGACACAGTGGACGACGCGCGAGCCGCAAGCGCGGCCAACGTTCCGTTTGTCGGAATCGCGGCGTTGAATAGCCCCAAGCGAGACGATCTCGTGGCGGGCCTGGAACGAGAAGGCGCTATTCGAATCTTGGGAGACGTGAATGAGATCGGCTGAGCTGGAGCGCGTAACCCGAGAAACCCAGATTCAGGGTAGTCTCGAACTCGACGGCCAAGGCGTTTACGACATCTCGACCGGCGTGCGCTTCTTCGACCACATGCTGGAACTTTTCACTAAACATGGCGGGTTCGACTTGAAGCTGAAAGCGCAGGGTGATTTGGACGTAGATCAGCACCACACCGTGGAAGATGTCGGAATCGCTCTGGGGCAGCTATTCTCCAAGGCTCTTGGGGATCGCATCGGGATCAATCGCGCCGGGTACTTCGTGATGACCATGGACGAAACTCTGGCCGTAGTGGCGCTGGATTTGAGCAAGCGTCCCGCGTTGGTTTATAGCGATAAGATCACGGTGCGAAAGGTGGGCGATTTGCAGGTGGAGTTGCTGGAGGATTTCTTCGGCGGGTTCGTCACCCATGCCGGCGCGAATTTGCATGCGAAGGTCCTCTATGGGCGTTCCAGCCATCATAAAGTGGAAGCGATCTTCAAGTGTTTCGCGCGAGCGCTGCGCTATGCATGTTCTACCGATGAACGCTTGAAGGAGCAGTTGCCCTCCACGAAGGGGTTGCTGTGATCACCATTCTCGACTACGGCGCGGGTAACCTTCGCTCGGTTGAGAACACCCTTTCCGAGATTGGCGCGCCCTACGAACTGGTACGCGA
>JANXQZ010000028.1 GCA_025353235.1 Bryobacterales bacterium | reverse complement strand
GCCAGGCGAATTTCAGCCGTTCCTCAGCGTCTCGATTCATGCCAGGGTCGCTGGCTATGTCGAGCGCGTGCTGGTCGACCGCGGAAGCGCGGTGAGGAAAGGACAGTTGCTTGCGGAACTGAGTGCACCAGAGATGAAGGCACAGCTCGCGGAAGCGCAGTTCAAGGTGGAAGCGGCGGAATCGGACCGCCTGCAAGCGGTAGCGCAACTTGCCGCTGCCCAGAGCACGCGCGATCGACTGCGCAAGGCGGCGGAGACTCCTGGCGCGATAGCCGGCAATGAATTAACTCTGGCGGAGAAGCAGGTGGAATCCGCTGAGGCGGCGGTTCGCTCTCGCGAGCAAGCGAAGCATGCCGCAGAAGGAGCGATGCAATCGAAGCGAGAGTTTGAGAGCTATCTGAGGATCACGGCACCGTTCGACGGGATGATTACGGAGCGACTGGTCCATCCTGGCGCTCTGGTTGGATCGAACCCGGACCAAGTCTTGCTGGTGCTTCAGCAGATCTCCCGTCTGCGGCTGGTGGTCCCTGTGCCGGAAGCTGACGCAGGACAGATGGTGAAGGGAGCGATCGTGCCGTTTCGCGTTCCAGCTTACCCGGAGCGCTCCTACTCCGGAAAGATTGCTCGCATCTCGCACGCTCTGGATCCGAAGACTCGTTCCATGGCTGTCGAGCTGGATGTGATGAACCTGGATGGGTCGCTTTCGCCCGGCATGTATCCTGCCGTGAAGTGGCCAGTTCGGCGCTCCCATCCTGCGCTCTTCGTGCCTAAGACGAGCGTAGTCACTACGACAGAACGCACCTTTGTAATTCGCAGTCGAAGCGGGAGGGCTGAATGGGTGGACGTAAAGAAGGGTTCCCCAGAAGGAGAGCTAGTCGAGGTAATTGGATCGCTTCAGCCCGGAGACAAGGTGGTGCGCCGGGCCACGGATGAATTAAAGGAAGGATCTCCGCTTTGACCAAATAGCTCGATCACCTAGCCGAAAGCGCGGCTTCGCCTTCGGAATTCAACTGCTAGCATTTGTGAATGGGACAAAATCTGAAAATTGCAATCCTTGGTGCCGGGAATGTCGGCGGAGCGCTGGGCCGACTGTGGACAGCGAAGGGCCACGAAATCAAACTTGGCAAACGAGACGCCAATGCCGAGGCGGTGTCCGGAGCCAGTGTCGTGGCCTTGTGCGTACCGTGGCAAGCTGCCGAGGAAGCCATCAAATCCGCTGGCGATCTGAGCGGCAAGGTGCTCATCGATTGCGTCAATCCCCTCTCGCCGGATATGAAAAGCCTCCTGGTCGGCACCACGACCTCGGCTGCGGAGCAGGCATCCAAATGGGCCAAGGGCGCCAAAGTGGTCAAGGCCTTCAACACCATCGGCGCGCCGCTGTTTGGCAACGCGCAATTCGGCGCGCAGAAAGCTGATGGCTTTTTCTGCGGTGACGACCAAGCGGCAAAGGACATCGTGCGCGGCCTAATTGAAGATGCAGGCCTGGATCCGGTGGATGTGGGACCGCTGACCAACGCGCGCTTGCTTGAGCCGCTGGCGCTGCTATGGATCGATCTGGCAGTCAATCAAAAGCAAGGCATCAATCATGGCTTTAAGCTGCTGCGGAGGTAACTTCGACGGGCAAGCGAACCCAGAAGGTGGCGCCCTGGCGGACCTGCTGATCCACCCACAGGTCGCCGCCGTGGTCCAGAACGGTCTGCCTGGAAAGCGCGAGGCCGAGCCCTAGTCCGTTCTTTTTCCCCGAACTGACAAAGGGTTCAAACAGGCGCGCGCGAATATTCTCGGGAATGCCGGTGCCCGTGTCTTCCACTTTCACAAGAACGTCGCCTTGAGCTCGCTCGGCCGAGATGCTGATCTCGCCCCCGTCCGGCATGGCCTCTAGAGCGTTACCGATCAGATTCAGGAACACGCGCTCGATGCGGGCCCGCTCCAGCGGAACTTCAATATCGCCGCTCACATTCACCGATATTTTTACGCCTTGCGATTCCGCGTTCACCGCCTGCACCTCCGCAGCCGCCTCTATCACATCGCGAAGATGGCAGACCTCGGCCGGTTGCGCATGCTGGCGCGATACATCCACCAGCTCTTGCAGCAGATCCTTGACCGCGCGCGAAGAGCGGTAGATATTCGCCGCCAGGCGCTTCACCTGAGATTCGTTCAGCTCTCCGTCCATCAGCATTTCGGCTCCGCCGTAAATAGCAGCGAGAGGATTGCGCAGGTCATGCACGATGGAACTGGAAAGTCGCCCGATAGTGGAAATGCGCTCCTGCCGAATGAGCTCTTCGCGCGCTTCCTGAATGGAACTGCACATGGCGTTGAAGGTATCGGCAAGGCGCCCTAGCTCGTCGTCACCCGCTTTGGGCACGCGCGTTTGATATTCCTGAAGAGCGATTCGCGCCGCCGCGCGATCGAGTTGTTTCACCGGATCGAGGATTCGACGAGCGAGCAGATAGCTTCCGCCCAGGCCAGCCAGAATCGCGGCGAGCCAGGTTAGGATGAAGTTGCGCTGCAACATTGCGATGCGCTGGCGAACCGCCTCGAAGGACCGGACGATGAAGATCTCGCCAACGGTGGCCCCTTGCATGTCCAGCAAGGGGCTCCCGATTACGGCGTATTGGCTATGGTTCAAGTCGATGCGTTCCAGGCTGTTGGGCTCGGGTTTCAGGGAAGCTAGGCGGGCGCTCACGGCCCCGTCCAACGTGGATGCAAGCGCCGATCCGCTCGCCAGGAAAACGAAGTCGCTGCCCCCCGTGCGGGTCTTCAGATCGGCGGCCACACGGCTATCTACAAGATAACCGGCCACTAAGACGTTCAACAGACCGAGACCGCGATCGGTCTCCACATACACCGGCGTCACCACCATCTGGTAGAGTTTGCCGTTTTGCAAAACGAACCCAGATGTCTGGCGGGGAAAGTTTCGGGCCGCTTGCCGGACCGCTGGAACCTCGTTACCCAGGTCGTCATCGCCTCCGAGGGAGGCAATGACGCTACCCTGCGGATCCGTCACCAGGAACAAGCCATTGGTCTGCGAGATCTTGGTCCAAATCTCAGCCGCAGTGTCTCGGATGGTGGCTTTGTCGTTGGTTCGAAAGGCAGCGCGAACGTCCGACATCGTGCTCAGAACCAGGCTTACGGATCGCAGCATTTCGGCCCTGGCCTGCCAGAGCGATTCATAAGCGCGGAAACTGCCTTGCATCTCGCTCTGCAAATTCTGGGACATGGCGCGCAGCACTTGGTCCTGCACGGTCCATCCGGCAAGAGCCAGCAGCGCGGTGATGAAAATGGATGTAGAGAGGAGGATCTTCCACAATAGCGATGGATTGCGGAACCGCATCGTCACTTCCTCACGCCGGGATAAATGGATCGGTCATCGCCCTCGGTGGAGTACGAACGGCCGTACTTGTTCTTGTGGGGCGCGAGCAGATAGCCGGCTTCCGAGACCTCAATGGGCGGTACCGTCACCGGTTCGCTTCCCACTTGTATCTCTCTCGCAAGGTTGACGAGGCTTTGCTCGGTCGCTCTTTCATGGAACACGCGCAGGGTGTACCTCCCGGGCGGAACAACCATCGAGAACTTGCCGTCGCGCAAGGTTTGCGTGAAGTAGGGAGTGTTCAGCGCGATGATGATCGCGCTCATGGAGGGATGAATATTGCAGAATACGCGCACCACTCCAGAACGGCCAAAGCGGACTGAGCGCGACGTGCCCGGCGGATACAAGCCTATGTCGAAAATCTGGCCGCTATAGCTTGAGAACGCGTTGTGGAAGATGGGATCGGCATTCGGAAAATCCACGAGCGTGCCTACTTGCACCGGCAGAATATGCGGCGTGAACGTTTTGTTCTTCTGCAGCATTCTGGCGTGCCGCACTGGCGGGGCCTGGGGTTCGCGGCTGTCCAGCGGTTGCAGCGAGATCACCACGCCGGAGAAGTCCCCATCCTTGCGCACGGATGCCTCGCGCGAATCGCGCAGGGAAACCTGCCCGGAGACCTCCGCGCCAGATGCTGCCAAAACCAGCAGGCTAAAAGAGATAAGCCAGCGCAAGATCATAGTGATTATTCAAACGGAGCCCATTGACAACGTAGAGCGTCCGCGACTGCGATGCCTCAAAGCTCGCCAGCACGTTCGGCCCGAGACGATACATGAAGTTTCCGGCATAGATGAAGTTGCGGCTCACACCGGAGCCGTTAAGGTCGGACGCACGGTCGCGTTCCTGGCCTCCATACATGTGAAAGGTCAACTTGGGTGTGATGTAATAGGCCACTTGGGCCCACCCTCCTAGGCTGTGAATCGGGATCACGCTGGAAGGTCCGAGCACGGTGAACCCTTGGCGAAGGGCTCCGAGGTTGGCCACGTTCTCTCCGCGGAACCACGCGCCCGTCACCTCGACGGCCTTCACTGGACGCACCAGCCAGTCGAGTGAAACGAGCCTGGATGGAACCGACCTGCCCGCCACGTGCGTATCGCTGATATGGAAGCCCGGCGCGATCTCGATGCGGCGGTCTTCCCCTCCGCTCCAGAATTGGAAGCGCCCTTCGTATCCCGGCCGGGCATGTTCGAGGGTTCTCGCCAAGGCGGCGGGGGTGAATGCGTCGCCTTCGCTGGTTTGATAGATCCCAGCTTGCGCGCGCAAGCCGAAATTTTCTCCAAAATGGAAGCGCTGCTCGATGCGAACCTGGGGCTGCCAGTCCCATAGGTTGCCAGCGCCAGTCAGCGGCGATACGCCGACTTGGGCCAGTGAATCGGGTTCGCGCGGGGCGAAGATCGGCTTGTCTTGACCGAACGTCAGCGTGGTGTTTTTCCAGGCGAGGTCCACAGTTGCCGTGCGGATGCGCAGGAGATGGTCGTCCGGTTCGCGCGAGCCCGCGAAAAAGTCCATATACAACGACCCGCTCGCTTTTCCCCCGCCCGGCAAATCGGGACCTGAAAACTTCAGCCCGAGCACAGTTTGACGCAACGAAGCTCCCGCCGAAATCGGCCCCGAATGGAGGCCTGCTACCACCGGATTCTGAGACGTCCCGCTAAGGGGGCCGTTGTGGAAGGCGTTGAAAAGCAGCATGCCCGTGAGCGAGACTGGCATGCGCTGGGACGTTTCCACTTTGGTCTGGGCCAGCTCTTCCGTGCGCTTTTCTTGCACGTCGAGGCGCTCGTTCACTGGCTCCGCCGAAGAATCCGCGAGCGCTTGACGCACTTCTCGCAGCTCCTGCCGTAACTTCTGGTTATCTTGCTCCAGGCGATCCAGGCGCTGAAGAATTTTTTGCAGGTCCGGATCGGACTGCGCGCGGCCACACAGCGGAATCAAGATCAGCGTCAGTATGCAAGGAATTCTGCGCTTTAGCATGTGAGGAGTCGCTCCACGGTTTTACGTACCTCTGCCGGCGAGTACGGCTTGATGAAGAACGCGGCCGCCCCGGCAGCCTGCGCGATTTGCGGCAGACGCGGGTTGCTGTCTCCGCTAATGATCAGCACCGGCGTCCGCGCAAAACGTTCGCGCTTGCGCAGGTCGGCGAGCAGGTCGAGTCCGCTCATTCCAGGCAGCTGAAGGTCTGTAATTACTACCCCGACCTGATGGGCGCAGCGGTTCAGAAGGCTGAGCGCGGCGCGGGCTGACGATGCCACGTGCACCTCAACATCGGGCAGGGACTCCAGCGCGATTTGCAGCGTGACGGCGCAGGTCTCGCTATCCTCGACGATAAGCACCATGCGGGTCATGGCAGGAACCGGTAGCCAACCCGGTGGACGGTGAGAAAGTGGCGTGGACAGTTGGGGTCGGGCTCAAGCTTCTGCCTGAGACGAACCACGTGCGCGTCCACCGTTCGCGTGTTCGGGAACGATTCGTATCCCCAAACTGAATTCAGAATCATATCTCGCGATAGTACGCGGTCGGGGTTCTGTAAAAAATAGGTCAGCAAATTGTACTCCGCAGGCGTGAACTTAATAGCCTCGCCGTTCCGGGAAATCACGCGCCGCTCCAGATCAACTTCGACACCGGCAAACGCTGTCAGCTTGTGGCTTTCCACACCCGACCGGCGCAGCACGGCACGGATGCGAGCGAGCAACTCCCGGGTCCCAAACGGTTTCACTACATAATCGTCGGCGCCGATTTCGAGCAGCAGCACTTTGTCGAGTTCGTCGCATACGGCACTCAAGACGATGATCGGCGTAGCGACTCCGGAGTTGCGCAATCGTTTGCACAGATCCACGCCGCTAATTAAGGGGAGACGAAGATCGACGAGGATCAAGTCCGGTTTGGCGATTAACGCCTGGTCGAGTCCTTGTTTGCCGTCCGCAGCCTGGACCGTCCGAAAGCCTTCGCGCTCCAGCAGTATCGCGATGGTGTCGCGCAGACTCTCATCGTCATCGATCACTAGGATGGTCTGCATCGCAAGCCGATTTTAGCGTATGGCGTGTCCATTAGGAGCCGCTTCGAGCAGTGTGGGCTCAGATTTCACAACTCTTTTACAATTCGATCACGACCTGCAAGCAGTTGAACTAACACAATCGGAGTATGACCAAACACGATTGGGTGGCTGCTACGGGAGTTCTTCTGTTGGGGTCGAGCGGCTTGTACGGCCATAGCTTCGGTCCGCCGCCGCGAGTGACGGGAGCGCCTGGCGACTTCCCGGGCGCGTGCACTCAATGCCACACGGGGACTGCGCTGAACGGGGGCGCCGGGTCCGTTACCATTGCGTTGCCGAACGGGTCGACTTACTCGTCGGGCGTTAAGCAGCACATTATTGTTCACGTGTCGGACCCCGCTCAGAAGCGTTGGGGCTTCGAGCTTAGCGCGCGTCTGAACAGCGCTCCGGCAACGGCGCAGGCTGGCGATCTTACCTCGACGGATTCGTTCACTCAAACTTTCTGCGACGACGGAAATGCTAAGCCTTGCGGTGGTGCGAACTCGGTGCAATTCATATCGCATACGGACGCCGGCACTCGCAGCGGGACGTCCAGCGGCGTGACGTTCGAGTTTGACTGGACACCGCCGTCAACCGATGCGGGACCCGTCACGCTATACGTGGCAGGCAACGCAGCGAACGGGAACAACGCGCTCACTGGCGATCATATCTATACGTCGAGCGTGCAACTCACGCCTGCGGCATCGACAGGAGGACCGAAGCCGACCATCACAAGCAACGGCGTGGTGAATGCCGCCAGCTTCGGGACTACCGTGGCTCCCAATTCATGGGTGACGATTTTGGGATCGAATTTCACGAGCACGACTCGAGGCTGGACCGGGACTGACATTGTGAATGGAAGCCTTCCGACGTCTCTCGACGGAATCAGCGTGACCATCAATAACAAGCCGGCGTACGTGGAGTTTATTAGCCCAAGTCAGA
>JANXQZ010001102.1 GCA_025353235.1 Bryobacterales bacterium | reverse complement strand
AGCAGCGAGGACAGGCGGCAGGCAAACGCCGCGCTGCACGAGAGGCTGCCGGTGCCGGTCCATTTTCCGGCCAAGCCCATCAGCGAAACCACTCCGGACGCCGCCGTCGTCGCGCTTCGTTTGACGAACGCCTCAGCAGGAACAATCTCCTCTCCCAGCATTGTGGAGAACACGTCCCGCGTTGCCGTGGAGATGAACCCGACCAGCTCCGCTTGCGTCACAAAATCGTCGATCAATGCAGTAGGCATTTTATTTGCCAAGCCTAGAACAGGCCGGACAGCTTCTCCTTGATCTGCTCTGAAGTGAAGGGCTTTCTTACATAGCCGATGGCGCCTAGTTCAACCGCTTCCAGGACTTTGTTCTGGCTGCCCTCGGTGCTGATCATGACGAAGGGCAGACTCTTCCACGCTTCCTCGGCTTTCACTCTGCTCAGCAATTCCAGGCCATCCATCTTCGGCATGTTAATGTCGGAAAGAACCAAGCCGATCTTTTGCTTCTTCAGAGTCTCCAGCGCCTCCAGTCCGTCGCCTGCTTCGAAAACGGAACCAATTGGAATATCGGCCTGCCGCAGAACCCTCTGCAGGATCTTTCGGATGGCGGCGGAATCGTCGACTATCAACACGTCTAGCATTCGGCTCTCTTGCTCCCTTGTGCTCTTATCGGAAGCGGCCAAACAAATACGAGCGATTTCTGAAAGGATCTTTCCGTTCGCGTCATACTTGAAGCGATGGCACTCTTCCTGAACACCAAAGTTTGTTTCCTGGCCGTTGCGCTGGCTGCTACCATCGGCTGCTCCCGGGCTAAAGGAGATGAAGACGCAGCGATCCGAAAGTTGATCGACAATTTCGCCAAAGCCGAAAATAAGCGCGACGGGGGCGGTTTGATCCAGTTCTTTACCGCCGATGGAGACGTCGTGGTTCAGAATACCCGCCTGACTCGCGACCAGATTTCCAAGAGCCTAGTTCCGCTTCTTCCGTGGAGCGAGACCGGCCCTGCGGTCTATCACGTTCAGAGGATCCGCATGCTCCACCCTGGCGCAGCCCTTGTGGATACCGAGCGCACCTACTTTACCTCCACCTTGATGCGATCAAGCTCCTGCACTTTTGTTCTGGCGAAAGAGAATAACCAATGGCGCGTTGCTTCCTACCGCAACGCGGTGTTGGCTACTCCCATGTCGAAAGACTCGCCCTTCGATTCCGCCCAACCCGCCCGCCCCCCACCGCCTAAAGCACAATAGAAGGATGTATCTTTTGCGAGTGCTGGTTCCCGCGCTGCTGTTCCTGTTTGCTCTCGGCGCGCAAACCACCCCAGCGCCGCACGCGCTCGTGATTCCTCCCGGTGCCGAGCCGGGTCCTCATTTCGACGCGGTCTCTGCTACCAACGCGTATCTCGCCACCGTTCCTCCCGACAAGAAGGCTCGCTCCGATGCTTACTTTGAAGGCGGCTACTGGCTCATCCTTTGGGACTTTCTCATCGCCGCCGCGATCTCTATCGTGCTGCTCCAATCGGGTCTTTCCGCTCGCATGCGGGATATCGCCGAAAAATTGACGCGATTTCGCCCGCTGCAGACCTTCCTCTACTGGGTGCAATACACGATCATAGTGGCCGCGCTGTCGTTTCCTCTCACCGTTTACGAAGGATTCTTCCGGGAACATCAATACGGGCTCGCAAACCAAGACTTCGGCTCTTGGATCTTCGATCAGTTTAAGTCGCTGATAGTGGGCCTGCTGCTGGGCGGAGTGGCGATTGTAGCCCTGGTAGGCATCGTGCGCCGGCTTCCTCGGACCTGGCCGATCTGGGGCGCAATCGTGTCGGTGGTCATGGTGGCGATTTTCGCGCTCATCGCTCCCGTTTTCATCTTTCCGCTGTTCAACACTTATACGATTCTGAAAGACCCGAAGATCAGGGACCCGATCTTATCTCTCGCTCGTGCCAACGGAATTCCGGTTAACAATGTCTACGAGTCAAACGCCTCCAAACAGAGCAAGCGCGTGAGCGCGAACGTGAGCGGATTTCTCGGAACGGAACGCGTGACGTTGAATGATAATCTGCTGAACCGCTGCTCGCCCCCGGCCATCCTGGCGGTGATGGGTCATGAGATGGGGCATTACGTGATGAATCACGTGTACAAGATGATTCTGTTTCTCATGATCGTGATTGCGGCCATGTTCGCGCTGCTAAAGCGGGTGCTGGATTGGAGTCTGGTTCGTTGGGGCGGCCGATGGAGGATCGCGGGCGTGACCGATATTGCTGTCTTGCCTTTAGCGGTCCTGATCATCGCGATCATCTCGTTTGCCATTACGCCGATCATGAATACGTTCATTCGCACGCAGGAGTATGAAGCGGATATATTTGGACTGAATGCTGTCCGCCAGCCCGACGGTTTTGCCGAAAGTGCGCTGCTGCTGGGCGAGTACCGCAAGCTGGATCCGGGACGGATCGAGGAGTGGATCTTCTACGATCATCCGAGCGGCCGCACGCGGATCTACTCCGCCATGCGCTGGAAAGCTGAAAACTTGCACTAAACTATGATGGAAATTGGACAAGCGAATTACGGTAGCGATTGATGGTCCGGCTGGAGCGGGCAAGAGCACGCTGGCGCGCCGGATTGCCGCTAAGCTTGGGTTCCTATACATCGATACGGGTGCGATGTATCGAGCCATCGCATTGTGGGCGATTCGGCTGAACGTGGAGTTGTCCGACATGCATCGGCTGGAGCAGCTGGCCGAGCAAGCCACCATCGATTTTTTGCCGGGCGAGAGTTCGATTTTGCTCAATGGGGAGGACGTGAGCGTTCCGATCCGCGAGGCTGGCCTGGGCGAGGCGGCTTCTAAAATCTCGCAGATTCCGGCGGTGCGGCGTGCTCTGGTGAAGCGTCAGCGCGAGCTTGGGTTGGGCGCGTCCATTGTGATGGAGGGGCGCGATATCGGCACGATTGTATTTCCCGAAGCCGATGTGAAAATTTTTCTGGATGCGCTTTCAGAAGAGCGCGCTGAACGTCGGGCGCGCGAGTTGGATCTGCCTGCGGAGATAGTTGCGCCCGAAATGGAGCAACGGGATCGGCGCGATAGAACGCGTGCGGAGGCTCCGCTGGTTCAGGCACCCGATGCGATCTATGTGGATACCACGGGGATGTCTCTGGATGAGGTGGAGTCTGCTTTGCTGAAAATCATCCGCGAACGTACTTCTAACGGAAAGGAACGCACGCACTAACGAAATGGGGCAATGTCTACAATCGCTCCCTTACGGTCACGGCTCCGTAACTGAGCCGTGCGCGTTAGCAAGCGGTCCCGTGCAGGATATTCATCAATGAATTTGCTTGTAATGAAGTTTGGCGGGACCAGCATGGGGTCCGCCGAACGCATCAAAGTTGCCGCCGACATCTGCCGCGATCAGAAGCTCCAGCGACCCGTTCTAGCCGTCGTATCCGCAATGTCGAAAGTCACCGACCTGCTTCTCGACACGCTGCTCAAAGCCGAAGCCGGAGACGACCACGGACTCGAAGCCAACTTGCAGATTTTAGCCGAGCGCCATCGTGAGTGCTGCCAACAAATGCTTTCGCGAACCTTGAACGGGATCGAAAGCCTAATTGGCGACTTTCGCCGCATCGCGCATGGCGTCCGCATGCTGGGGGAGAGGCCTCCCCGCTCAGTCGACGAGGCGATCGCGATTGGCGAGCGGCTTTCGGCCCTGATGATGGCTGAGTATTTAACTTCCACAGGCACTCCGGCGCAAGCCGTAAACGGAGCGGACGCCATCGTCACCGACGCCGTATTCGGCAACGCCACTCCGCTCATGGCGGAGACGCGCGAACGTTGCCGGCTGACGATCCGCCCGCTGCTCGATAACGGCATCCTTCCCATCGTGACTGGATTCAATGGGGCCACCGCCGACGGTCGACCGACCACGCTGGGTCGCGGCGGTTCCGATTTTTCTGCCTCCATCCTGGCAGCCGCTTTGGATGCCTCCGAGCTTTGGATCTGGACCGACGTGAACGGCATCATGAGCGCCGATCCGCGCTCCGTTCCAAACGCGCGGGTTCTGGATGAAGTCAGTTACAACGAAGCGGCCGAGCTGGCCTACAACGGGGCCAAAGTGCTGCACCCCCGAACGCTGGCTCCGCTGATCGAGCGTCAGATTCCGGTCTGGAGCAAGAACAGCTTTAACTTGGCAGTGCCCGGCACCAAGATCGTATCGACCGTCAAATCAAAGCCGGGTCCGCGAGCCGTGACTTCGATGGTCAATGTCGCGCTAGTCTCGATCGAGCCCGCGAGCGCGGCGATTAGCGGGACGCGGATCATGGCGCGAGCTCTAGAGGCGCTGGCTGCGGCGAACGCCGAACTGCTGGCATTCTCAAGCTCGAGCTATCGCCAGAGTTTCTGCTTCCTAGTCAGAAATGAGGAACTCGACGCCAGCATGCGCATGCTCGAAGCCGACCTTGCACTGGAGCTCACCCACGGATATCTCAAGCCCATCGAAGTGGACCAGAACGTTGGCTTGCTGGCGGTAGTGGGCGAGGGTATGCGCGGGACATCCGGCTTGGCTGGGAGGCTGTTCAGCGCGATTTCTAAGCAGGACGTGAATATCATCGCGATCGCGCAAGGGTCGAGCGAAATTACGATCAGCATCGTAGTCAGGCGGGACGGCCTTGAGCGCGCGGTGCGAGCGGTTCACGAGGAGTGCAGCTGAAACTCCGTAAGCTGCAAGGCAAGCTCAAAATCGAACACAGCATCATCGACGGCGTGCGCGACCTTCTGGAAGATTTGCTTACGAACACTCCCGAGATCCGCTCCATAATACCCGGAGTGATCCGGCCGGTGCGCGATGCCAAGGGCGACGTTAAGGTCCGCGTGACAGTGCCGACCACCAACGGGTGGAAGGCGATCGCGCTCAGCGCCGGGGCTCGCCAAGAACTTTTCATAAGCACCGCTCTGTCTAAGGAAGAGTTGGAGTTACGCCTGCGCACCGCGGAGCAGCGCCAGTGAATCCAACCCTTGAATTCTCGCCTGAGCAGATGCGCGAGTACGGTTACCGCGTGATCGATCAAATCGTTCGCCACCTCTCGGCCCTGGGCGAGCAGAGTGTGGGAGCAAAAGCGAACCCAACCGAGATTCTGGCCAGGTACCACAACCCTCCGCCCGAGGAAGGGGCCGACTTCCCCGCCCTGCTGGAACAGATCGAAATCGAGGTGCTGCAAAATACCCTGCACGTAAATCATCCCCGCTTTTTCGCCTATGTGCCCGGCCCAGGCAACTTCATCGGCGCCATGGCGGACGCCCTGGTTTCCGGGTACAACGTGTTCGCAGGCACCTGGATTGGGGGCTCCGGCGCAGCCGCCATTGAACTCGAAACCATCGATTGGATGCGGAGTCTTTGCGGGTTTCCAGAGACGGCAGGCGGACTGTTTGTGAGCGGCGGAACCATGGCGAATCTCACTGCCTTGGCCGTCGCACGTCACGCCAAGCTGGGCGAGGACATGCAGGACGCCATGGTCTATTTCTCAGACCAAACCCATTCGTCGGTTGAGAAGGATCTGCGAGTTCTGGGCTTTCCTCGACGCCAGTTGCGCAAGCTGCCTTCGGATGGGGAGTTTCGTCTTAGGCTGGATACGCTGCGGTCCGAGGTGGAAGCTGACTTGACGGTGGGCAAGCGGCCCTTCTGCGTGATCGCCAATGCGGGCACTACGAATACGGGAGCTGTGGATCCTCTGGCCGACATCGCGGAGTACTGCCGCGCCGAGGGACTCTGGCTGCATATCGACGGCGCGTACGGCGCTGCGGCGGTGATTTGCGATCGCGGGAAGTCTCTATTGGCTGGGCTGGAACTAGCCGACTCGCTCTCGCTCGATCCGCATAAGTGGCTCTTTCAACCCTTCGAGTGCGGATGCGTGCTGGTGCGCGACAAGGCTCAATTGAGGAACGCTTTTCAGGTTTTGCCGGAGTATTTGAAGGATGCCCACGGTGTCTCTTCGGAACTCAACTTCACCGACCACGGGATTCAACTGACGCGCAGCTTTCAAGCGCTCAAACTTTGGCTGTCGCTGAAGACGTTTGGATTGGGTTCGTTTCGCAAAGCGGTGGAGCGAGGCTTTGAACTGGTCGAACTGGTCGAGTCGGAACTGCAGAAGATGCCTGGATGGGAGATCGTGAGCAAGGCGCAAATGGGCGTGATTTGCTTTCGCTTCCGGCAAGGTGACGACGCGTTTCACCTGAGTCTGGTGCAGAAGATCTTGGCTGATGGATACGCGCTGGTCACCTCGACCAATCTGAATGGCCGGACCATGTTGCGGATGTGCCCGATCAATCCCCGCACGACGGATGAGGAAATTGTCGAAACGTTACGGCGAGTTGACCGGTTAGCGACCGCTCCCTAACGGTCACGGCTCAGTTGCGTAACCGTTAGGGGAGCGTGTTCGTGAAGTAAACCGAGCCGTGACCGTAAGGGAGCGGTTACTGCAGCGGCAAATTGCCTTGTGGATCCTCGTTCGGAATGATGACATCGCTCTCCGGAATGCACGAAGCCGCCGCCACATGATCGCCTTCATCCATGCGCACCAGGCGGACACCCTGAGTGGATCGGCCAGCTTGCCGAATCTCCCCAGATTCAATCCGGATAATCTTCCCATCATTCGTAATAATCATCAGATCGGTGTCTTCCTTCACCGACAGAATGGCCACCACCTTCCCGATCCGAGGCGTGGTCTTCATGTTGATTACGCCCTTGCGACCGCGTGACGTGAGCCGGTAATCTCCCAAATTGGTGCGCTTGCCATAGCCGTTTTCGGAGATCGACAAAATCAGCCCCGATTCCTCCACCACTTCGCAACCGACCAAGTAATCCCCCTCTTCGAGATCCATGGCCCGGACTCCGCGCGCTGCCCGTCCCATCGGGCGCACCTCCTCCTCGAAGAAGCGGCTCGCCATCCCTTCATGCGTTCCGAGGAAAACGTAGTTCTTGCCATTGGTCAGCCGCGCCGCGAGCAGTTCATCGCCCTCATCGATGTTGATGGCGATAATACCGCGAGCCAGCGGGTTGTCAAATTCGGTCAATTCGCTCTTCTTCACCACGCCGTGCTTGGTAACCATCAAGATGTGCTGCCCCTCGACAAACGCCTTCACGGGCAAGAACGCTGTAGGCTGTTCGTCCGGCTGCAGATTGATCAAGCTGGAAATGTGCTTGCCCTTGCCGGTCGTGCCGACGTCGGGAATGCCGTAAATCTTCAGCCAGTACAGGCGGCCTTTGGTGGTGAAAATCAGAAGGTACGAGTGAGTTGAGGCGACCACCAAGTAGTCGACCACATCCTCCGTGCGCGTGCCCATTCCGATGCGGCCCTTGCCGCCTCGCGTTTGCCGACGGTAGGTATCCACCGCCGTGCGCTTTAGGTAACCACCGCGGGTGACAGTAACGGCCACGTCCTCTACCTGGATCAAATCCTCAAGAAGAATCTCGCCGGTATCCTCGATAATCTGAGTGCGCCTGTCGTCCCCGAACTCCTTTCTGACTTCCTTGAGCTCCTTCACGATCAGCGCGCGCAAAACTTCTTCGGAACCAAGAATTTCCAGGTAGCCGCCGATCATGCGTTGGATTTCGGCGAGCTCGTCCAGAATCTTCTGCTGCTCCATCCCCGTGAGGCGCTGCAACTGGAGCTCGATGATCGCCTGGGCCTGCTTGTCGCTGAACTGGAAGGCCGCGATCAAACCCTCGCGGGCTTCACGCGGCATCTTGGCGGCCCGGATGATGAGGATGACCTCGTCGAGGTGGTCCAGCGCCTTCTGGAAGCCAAGCAGGATATGCTCCCGTTCGCGCGCCTTGCGCAGTTCGAACTCGGTGCGCCGGCGGACCACCTCGATGCGGTGATCGATGAAAAATTTGATGCAATCGACCAGGCCGAGTTCGCGTGGCTGCCCGTTGACGATGGACAGCATGATGATGCCGAAGCCGGTCTGAAGCTGGGTGTGCTTATAAAGGTTGTTGAGCACCACCTCCGCCTGCTCGCCGCGCTTTAGCTCGAAAACGATGCGCATGCCGTCGCGGTCGCTCTCATCGCGGATATCGCCGATGCCTTCGATTTTCTTTTCATTGACCAGCGCCGACGCGTTCTCGATCAGGCGCGACTTGTTGACCTGGTAGGGAATCTCCGTGACCACGATCTGCTCGCGGTCCTTCGGCATCTTCTCGATGGACGCGCGGGCACGCAATTTCAACTGGCCGCGTCCCGTCATGTAGGCACTTAGGATGCCCTGGTGGCCCAAAATAAAGCCGCCGGTGGGGAAGTCGGGGCCTTGCACAAATTCCATGATCTTGGCCAGCCCCGCGGTGGGCTTCTGGATTAGATGAATCGTCGCGTTGATGATCTCCGTGAGGTTGTGGGGCGGGAAATTCGTCGCCATTCCCACGGCGATGCCGCTGGACCCATTGACCAGCAAATTCGGTACGCGGGTGGGCAGTACTTCGGGCTCCTGCTCGCTATCGTCGTAGTTGGGCTTGAAATCGACCGTTTCCTTGTCGATGTCCTCCAGCAGGGCTATGGCTACCTTGGACAGCCGGGCTTCGGTGTACCGCATGGCGGCGGGCGGATCGCCATCTACTGAACCGAAATTTCCCTGGCCATCCACCAGCGGGTAGCGCATCGCGAACGGCTGGGCCATGCGCACCAACGAATCGTAAATGGCGGAATCGCCGTGCGGATGGTACTTACCCATCACCTGGCCGGTGATCTTGGCGGATTTGGTGGTGGGCCGGTTGGGCGTGAGCCCCATCTCGTGCATCCCGAACAGGATGCGCCGGTGTACCGGTTTGAGCCCGTCGCGGATATCGGGAAGCGCGCGGCCGATGATCACGCTCATGGCGTAATCCAGGTAAGACCGCTGCATTTCGTCTTCGATATTGACGGGGATCACGTTCTTATTTCCGCCGTCGCCGCCGCCCAGCCCGGGCAAATTCGGTTGCCCCCCGGAGGGGGGCGGAGGGGGACCCTGTGGTGGTAATTCCTGGTCTGCCAAGCTCGCTCCTAATAGTGAGTTAAGTCTTATTCTACCAAGAATTTAGTCGGCGGTGAAGAGTGGGTGATTTTCCACATTTGTTGCGCTGCGCGCCAGATGTTTTGTCACCACTTGCCTGCAAAGTGCGTCTACAACGTAGAATGCCCGATTGGTTGCTTTTTATTCTCCTCCCGGCAGGCTACTTTGCCGTGATGCGCTGGGTGCTGCCGAAGTTCGGCGTGCCTACTTGAATGTCGGATTCCTGCGGGACCGGGTCGCGGTCCAAAGAAAAAGGGGCGGACAAACTGCGTCCGCCCCAGTAGGTTTAGCAGACAGGCCCGGAGGCCTGTCCTATCTTTAGAACAAGAAGCGCAAGCTCAGCTGGAGACGGCGTGCGTAGTTGGCCATGGTGGAAGCGCTGATCTGCCCGAAGCCGGTGTCTTTGGC
>JANXQZ010001064.1 GCA_025353235.1 Bryobacterales bacterium | reverse complement strand
AAGATTCCCAAAGGCTTCATCCCCGATCAGGATACGGATCAACTGCTGGCTATCACCGAAGCGCAGCAAGGCACTTCGTACTACCAGATGGTGGAGTATCAGAAGGAAATCGCCGAAGTGATTCGCCACGATAAGAACGTGGAGGCGCTCATGTCGACGGTTGGCGGCACCTCATCCTCAACCATCGGCGGACCCAACTTCGGACAAATCGTGATCCATCTCAAGCCCCGCGGTCAGCGCAAGGAGAACGTGGAACGGATCATGGCTGATCTGCGACCCAAGCTGGCAAGCTTCCCTGGGATGCGAGTGTATCTGCAGAACCCGCCCACGATTCGAATCGGCGGCCAGGTAACGAAAAGTTTGTATCAGTATTCGATGCAGTCTCCCGACAAGCTGGAGCTGTACGACGCCGCCCAGAAGCTCGAACAGGATATCGCAAAGATTCCTGGCATCCAGGACGTCACCAGCGATCTCCAAATCCAAAGCCCCCAAATTAACGTGACCATTGATCGCGACAAGGCCGCCGCTCATCAGGTGAACGCGCAGCAGATCGAGAATGCGTTCTATGACGCTTACGGTCCTCGTTGGGTGTCCACCATCTACGCAGCCGTCAATGAGTATAAGGTGCTGTTGGAATTGAAGCCCAAGTATCAGGCCGACCCTAACGCGCTCTCGCTGTTGTACTTCAAATCGAGCAACGGAGCGCTGATCCCGCTGGATACGCTGGCCAAGCTGACGCAAGACACGGGACCCCAGACGATCAACCACTTCGGGCAGTTGCCGGCCGTGACCATCTCGTTCAATCTGCAGCCGGGCGCGTCGCTGGGCGAAGTGGTCTCCCGCATCAATGGACTGGCGAAACAAAACCTGGCGCCAACCATCAGCACGACGTTCCAAGGTGCCGCGCGAGCCTTTCAAAGTTCGCTGGGAAATTTGTGGGTGCTGTTGATCGTGGCGATCATGGTGGTGTACATCGTGCTCGGAATTTTATATGAGAGCTACATCCATCCGTTGACAATTCTCTCGGGTTTGCCCTCGGCCGGATTCGGCGCCTTGGTTACGCTATACATCTTCCACATGGATCTGAATATCTACGCGTTCGTGGGACTCATTATGCTGATTGGCATCGTGGAGAAGAACGCGATTATGCAGATCGATTTCGCGTTGGACGCCGAGCGCAATCAAGGCAAGTCTCCAGGCGAGGCGATCTATGAAGGCTGCCTGATTCGGTTCCGGCCGATCATGATGACCACGATGGCGGCGCTGCTGGGCGCGGTCCCGATCGCGCTTGGCTATGGAGCCGGAGGGGAGGCTCGTCAACCGCTGGGACTCGTGGTGGTGGGCGGACTGCTGTTCTCGCAGTTGGTGACGCTATACTTGACGCCTGTGTTCTATACGTACATGGCGAGTCTGCAAGAACGGCTCCATGCGCGTAAGCGCCAACCGGAGTTGCAGGAAGTACACACGGCGGCATAGAATCTATTCGGCGGATCGATCCAACTCCTTCCCGAAATACCAAAGTGATCCGGCAAACATCGCCACGCACGGCAGCAGCACCCACGCGCTCGTGCGCGCCACTAGCGTCCCCGCGCTGAACATTAAGAAAGCTTGCAACAGCCCAGACGTCAGCGGTGCTCCCCCGGTAAATCGCCAATGTGTCTGCGGAACGCGATACCGCACCGAGGCATGATGCCCCACCGTCAAGGCCATCAATCCCGCCGCAAGACCAGCGAGTAAATGAAGCGGCGCAACCAAGATCAGCAGAACGGCCAAGAAAGCAACGTCCTTTGCGAGCAAGATCTGCCACCCCCGCAGCGGAAACAGATGATAACGCGCGAAACCTGACGCAGTGTCGAGTCCAAACAAGCAGAGCGCATACGTGCTCAACGTGAGTGCCACCAGCATGGATAAAATCATGAATGCATCCGGCTCTGGCTTGGAGCTCGCAAAGCGGTACACGGTCGCCGATAGGGTCAGCACCAAGCCCGCGTAAGGATCGAGTATGCTCAGCAGTTCCCTCGCATTCTTGCGAACGAGCCCGCCAATGGGTCCGCCGAAGTCAGGGACGTGCGCCAGAATATTTAAACGCGGAGCTCTGGCGGGCACCCAAGTGAATAAGCTGCTCAACGCGTAGAACAGCGCCGAAATGCCGACAAATGCCGCGGCGAATTGCAGGCTCTTGGTCCAAATGATCAGGCCCACAGTGATCCAGGCAACCGGACTAAACCACACGCTCGCCAGACGCAGCGCCAGAGCGATTCTCGGCGTTAGGGGCCACTGCTGCAGCCGCTCGGAAGGAATGCTTCGCAACGGATCGCTGCTAAACGGAAACAGCAACAGCAGGCCCAGCACCACTTGGAGGAAGCCGCCGCTTTGCCCCAAAAGCAGGAAGACGAATAGGAAGAAGTTATTCCCCGCCAGCGACCCCAGTTTTCGTAGATTCCGATAGGTCACGCGCCCGAGCGCGCTCAGGATGGAGAGCAGCCCAGCCAGGGCAGATCCTCCTCGATAGGCCATTCAACCAGATCGAAGTACACGTCTTCGAGAGACTTGGGCAATTCGTCCGGGCGCGAGTTCCAGACGGCGCGGCCTTCGCGAATCATCACGATCTGGGTCGCGAGCCGTTCGACAATGGGCAAGATGTGCGATGTGAGGAAGACCGTGACCCCGCGCGCCGCCACCTTGGTCAGCAATCCGCGCAGAGTCTTCGATGTCACCGGATCGATGCCTTCGAAAGGTTCGTCTAAGAACAGCACGCGCGGATTATGAAGGAGCGCCATGGCCAGCGCAGTCTTCTTCCGCATGCCATACGAGCAGTGCTCGATGAAGGTGGAACGGCCATTTTCGAGCGCCAGCGCTCGCAACAGCTGATCGGTTCGGGAGCGAGTCTCGGCGCGGCTCAAACTATAGATCGGTCCTGAAAGATACAGATGTTCTTCGACGGTCAGCGCGTCGAACAGGCCGAGATTCTCAGGCAGCACTCCTATGATGCGCTTCACGGCGAGCGGCTCTGATGCGACGTTGTGTCCCGCCACCAATGCATCGCCGGATGTGGGCTTAAGCAGCCCGGTCAGCATTTTAACGGTGGTCGACTTCCCAGCCCCGTTTGGGCCCAAGAAGGCGCAGATCGCGCCAGTTTCCACTTCCATCGACAAACCATCCACCGCCGCACGATCGCCGAAGCGCTTTGTCAGATTCAGGCAGGATATCAGAGAAGACTATTCTCCTTGAGCGCGATATCGAGTTCCGCGTTGCTCGGATTCGTCAGGATGATGCCGCCGATATCAATCGTAGGTTTCTTTTCCTTGCCGTCGTTCTGGTGGCGGACCCAGGCGGCCGCTTTTTCGTCATCGTCCAAGTTGAGGTATTCATACTTCACGCCAAGCTCGTCCAGGTGGCTCAACGTTAGCTGAGTCTCCTCGCACCAATCCGCTCCGTAAATCTTAACAGCCGTCATGACCAGTAGACTCGGGTTGCGGTAACGGGTGACAAAGAGTTTTGAAGCAGCGCGAATAACGGACTTTGAAATTACCGGCCGAGTGGTCGGACACCCGTCACAAAGTACTCGGTTTCCCCAAAACACTGGGTGGGCACGCCCCGGTGCTGATCGTACATGAGCCCGACTCGTTGGCCTGCCGCATCCAGCAACTGACGCGCAACCGCCTCGTCGCGCACGGAGAAGGCGAAGATCTGAGGTGCGGTCCCTGGCAGATTCACCATCGCAAGTTCGCCTTCCCAGGTTTTGCATACCCAACCTTTCTTTGATATCTTCTGGACGTATCCAGTGCGTTCGCCAGTCGAATAGCTAACGTGAAGGGTCGACCATGCCCAGGCTGAAAAGCCCAGCAAGGGCAGAACGACTACGATGAGAAACGTCCAAAAGATCCAAGCCCGTGAAGATCTTGGACGAACTGGAGAACTGTTCATGATTGATTATGGCGCGGGACGACTTCGCCGGTCTCGCCCGCTTGCTACTTTCTGATTTGCGAGCTGATAGCAGCCAGCGCCTGCCGAGCAGCTTGAAAATTCGGATCGATCTTTACCGCGGCCTCAAACTCTTCTCGCGCTCCTTCCATTTGTCCCATCCGCGCCAGCGCCGCACCCAGACTCATGCGCAAGCCCGCATCGCGCGGCCGATAAGACACCGCCTCCCGAAAGCGCGCCGCCCCCCGCTCGAAGTTGCCGGCCTTCACCGACTCCTCGCCCCATAACGAAAGCACGTCCACCAAATGCTGCCAGGACTTCGCATCGTCTGGCCGCTCGGTGAGAACCTGCCGGAACTGACTGGCTGCCGCTTCCCAGTTTCCCCTAG
>JANXQZ010001054.1 GCA_025353235.1 Bryobacterales bacterium | reverse complement strand
GCCAAAGAGGCCTTCTTCAACGTGACCCTGCCCGAGCGCAGTTGGTCAAAACAGCAGGTGGAAGAGCACATGCGAGGCTTCAATCGTGGAACCATCACCAGCACCGCGATTCATGAGGCCTATCCCGGACATTACGTCCAGTTCCTGTGGGTGCAGCAGATTCCATCTAAAGTGCGGAAATTGCTGGGCGCGAGTACGAATGTCGAGGGCTGGGCTCACTATTGCGAGCAGATGATGCTCGACGAGGGATACGCGGCAGGCGACCTGAAGTTGCGGCTTGGCCAGCTCCAGGATGCGCTCCTGCGCAATGCCCGCTACATCGTGGGAATCCAGATGCACACCGGCAATATGACCTTCGAGCAGGCGGTGGAGTTTTTCGTAAAGGAGGGCTACCAAACCCGCGCCAATGGGGAGCGCGAAACCAAGCGAGGCACCTCGGACCCGACCTATCTTTACTACACGCTCGGCAAGCTCGAAATCTTGAAGCTGCGCGAAGACTATAAGAAGATGCGCGGCAGCCAGTTCCGGCTAGGCCAATTCCACGATGAATTCATGAAGCAGGGCTACCCGCCGATCCGAATTGTCAGGCACGCGCTGCTGGGGAGCATCGGCTCTTTGCTGTAGAGGGAGTACGACATTGGAGCGCTGCCCGTAAGGTGGGCTCCAGGCGTAGGTAAGGTGACGTCCCCAGACGACTGAGATCCGGTTCTGCCGAAGATAGAGGCATGATGAGCTGGATCTGCCCCGAGTGCGGGTGCGAATGTCTGCCGACGGACCAGGAATGCGCAGGGTGTACGCGCGAGGCTGCACCCCCGAATTTGGGAGTGGAGCCGAGGTCATCCGTCGAGACGGAGCCTGCGCCCTTGGAAGGCGATCCCGGAATCAGCGAACCGGCGTCAGTGACGGAACAAGTCGGAACAGCCGTGCTCGAGGCCGAACCCCTGATTGTTGCCTCTCCCGAGCAACTGCCAGAACCACCGGACGAAACACCCATCGAACAGGGCAACCCCGGCCCCGATAGCACCCAGTTAGTGCTAGAGGCTATGCTGGCAGATCCAGCCCAAATGGACGAAAGTCTAGCTTTGGCGCAGGAAGCTGACCCGATCGCCATCCTAGCTATCGAAGCAACGGGCAACTTCGCGATGCAGGCGCAAGAGAATGGAAGCTCACTGGACGATAGCCGTTCCAGCATTGCGACTGAGACGCTCGTGTTAGAGGGCGAGAGAAGTGAAATCGAGAATCTTGCTGCCTTTGCTGGAAACTCCGATCTAAACGTCATCGTTGGCCCTCCACCTCCTTGGGCCAACGAGCATCCGGTCGGTTACGGGCACTTTGAGTTCAGCCCTCTGTCATTTGCCAATGCCTGCGCTATCGCATTTCCCAGGCTCGTCGTCGCCCCCCGAATGTCCCCCATGCCGGTGCTGCCGCCTCCTCCTCCCGCTCTTGTCGCTGCCATCGATCTTCCCAAACCCGGCTTCAGAGCCTGGCTTATCCCCAGTGTGGTCGCCCTAGTAATTGCGTTGGCAGTTGCCTCCACTCTCCAGAAATTCTTGTCAGGCCCGGATAAGTTCGCTGGCAAAGGATTGATGACGGTCGCGGCCGCTCCTCCTTCCAAACCGTCAACTCGGCCGAAACCCTCTCCGAGCGACAATGAGGCTGACTCGGAATATCCTTTTGCCCGGTTCGTTGAGGTGACCGGCCTGCGTGTCGTGGAGCAGAATGACCGATCACAGGTGCAGTACCTAGTGGTAAATCATTCCTCGGCGCAGCTAACCGATATTGGCCTGCATATCGCGGTGCGCGCCGCAGCCTCGCCCGACGGGTCGCTGCCCATCTTTACGCTGGCGGCCAGAGTCCCGTCACTCGGTCCTCACGAATCCAAGGAGATTCGCACCGACTTGGACTCCAGTCTTCGATCCAGCCAAATCCCGGACTGGGAAAACCTGCGCACAAAAGTGAGAATCATTTCTCCGCAATAACCGGGTCGACCACCTGAACCGTCTCGCCCTGGAACTGTTCGCTCAACGCGCGTTGGCGATAGTTGAAGATCGCCATCAACTGCGGACGCACCATCAGCGCATGCCCGATTCGTCCCAAGGGCCCGAGAGGCAAAGCATACTCCACATGGTCGCCGACCAGAGTTCCTTCAGGGGACGGCCGAAAAGTATGCGCGTGATGCCAATATAGATAAGGCCCGGCAGCCTGCTCATCGACAAACTGAAATGGGGGTTCGTACTCCGTGATCACCGACCTCCAGTACATCGGAATCCCGATAAGCCGGATGTTATATTCGAGCTCCACCCCGGGTCGCATTGCGATCTGCTTGGAAATAATCTGAAAGTTCAGCCAACGAGGAGTAATCTTGGCTAGATTAGCGGCGTCTTCGAAAAAAGCAAACACTTCGGAGATCGACCGCTTAACCAGCATTTCGCAGCGCAGATGGTAGATATGCATCACACCCACTCTACGGATGCGCAACCGCCGCAGTTGGCGTAAGAGTTTGCTGCTCACCGCGCGATAATCAAGCTGTGTCCGCAACCCCGCCCAAGCTGGTACCCCGTCCCAAGACCGCAGCCGCTCGCAAAGACCGAGTCCGGAACATTCTCGATCTGCTCGATAACATGTACCCAAACGCCACCTGCGCGCTGCAGCACGGAAATGCTTGGGAGCTTCTCGCCGCCACCATCTTATCCGCTCAATGCACCGACAAGCGAGTGAACGAAGTAACTCCTGCACTGTTTGCGAAATATCCCACGATTCAGGACTTCGCCCACGCCAGCCAAGACGAAATGGCGAACGACGTCCGATCCACCGGCTTCTTTAACAACAAATCCAAATCCTTGATCGGCGCGGCTCAAAGAATCCTGACAACTTTCGGCGGCGAGGTGCCGCACAACATCGAGGACATGTTAACGGTGCCCGGCGCGGCTCGCAAAACCGCCAACGTAGTGCTCGGCACGGCCTTCGGAATTGCCTCGGGCGTGGTCGTGGATACCCATGTCCAGCGGGTCTCAGGCCGACTCGACCTTACCCGGCAGGCCGACCCTGTATCCATTGAAAAGGATCTGATGAAGATCCTTCCCGAGAAACGCTGGATCCTGTTTTCGCACCAGATCATCAGTCACGGCCGAGCACTCTGCGTGGCCCGCAAGCCTAAGTGCGCCGAATGCGCAATCGATCCGATTTGCTACGCCAAAGACAAAACCATTACTGCTTGAAATTGCTCTTCAAGTAGTTCGCGATTCCCTCTTTATCCGCAGGCTTGATCTCCGCTCCCCAGCCCGTCATTTTGGTAAGCTCGCGATCCCACTGAGCCGAATTCAGCGAACTTGGATCAGCGCTATTTCACGCGCGGCGCCTACATCGGCGAATTCGAGCGAC
>JANXQZ010001044.1 GCA_025353235.1 Bryobacterales bacterium | reverse complement strand
CCTGTTCAACAAGATTGTGGATATACTTGCGGCGATTCAGAAGAATGCGGATTTTCGAGAGCGTCTCCTTTACTGGATTCGCGTCATAGTAGGACGACTCTTTGCCGAGGTCGACATCGATTTTTGAAAGCATCTTGACGAAATTGTTCCGGGCTTGTTCGAGCTGCGCCTTGGCCGATTCGTCTCCGCCACGCAGTTCCTCCAACGCCATATTGAGCTCGAAGACTTCTTCCAGCAGGTCCGGAGGAACATCTTTGCTGCCCTGCTCGCCCATGTCGAAACCTTCCAGCTTCAGCACGTATTCCGCACGCTTCACGGGATCACGCAGAGTCCGATATGCGTCGTTCAACGCGGAAGATAGGTCAAGCGCGCTCTGCCGCTCGGACTCCGGTTTACGAGCAAACTTATCGGGGTGCCACTGGCGGCTCAATTCATAGAAACGAGCCTGAAGCGCATCTTGGGATAGAGCCAGTTGCCGGTGCAGCCCGAGCAGCTCGAAATAGTCGGACGACGGGTTCACGCAGTGAAGGAAGTTCCGCAGCCGCAATTCTTCTTGGCGTGCGGATTGTCGAAAGCAAAGCCGGAGTGAATCAGCGCATCTTTCCAGTCGAGCGTCATCCCATCCAAAAACACCATGCTCTTGGGGTCCACGAAGACCTTCACGTCGCCGAAATCAAACACTTGGTCTTTCGGCCTGGGCTTGGGATCGAACTTGAAAAGATAACTCAAGCCCGAACATCCGCCGCCCAGGACGCCCAGGCGCAGCCCGCCCGTGACGCCCTGCTTCTCGAAAGCTTCGCGGATTTTACCTAATGCTTTGGGCGTGACATCGATCACGCCCGCTTGTGCTTCCGCCATGGCTACGATACCAGCACCGACTCGGTCTTATGCAGAGCGCTCTTCTGCTTGTAGTCGGTAATCGCGGCCTTGATGGCATCTTCAGCCAGCACCGAGCAGTGGATTTTCACTGGAGGCAAGCTCAACTCGCTCACGATGTCGGTGTTCTTAATTTGCAATGCTTCGTCCACGGTCTTCCCATACAGCCACTCAGTGGCGAGAGAAGAACTGGCGATCGCGCTGCCGCACCCGAACGTCTTGAATTTGGCGTCTTCGATGATGCCCGTCTCCGGGTTCACCTTCACCTGCAGCTTCATCACGTCGCCGCATTCGGGCGCGCCTACCATGCCGGTGCCAACGTTAGGGTCGCTCTTATCCATCGAGCCCACATTGCGCGGATTGTTGTAATGATCGAGAACTTTGTTTGAATATGCCATTTGAACTCCCTGTTCCTTCTACTCTAATGTTAATGCGCGGCCCACTGCACTTTCGAAAGGTCGATGCCTTCTTTCGCCATCTCGTACAACGGCGATAATTCACGCAGCTTTCTCACCACGTCGATCACTTTTCCCGCAACGTAGTCCACTTCCTCTTCCGTGTTGAACCGGCCGAGACCGAAACGGATGGAGGAGTGGGCCAAATCGTCTCCGGCGCCGAGAGCCTTGAGAACATAACTTGGTTCGAGGGTAGCGGACGTGCAAGCCGACCCGCTCGAAACTGCGATGTCGTTGATGCCCATCAGCAACGATTCGCCTTCCACATAGGCGAAGCTGATGTTGAGGTTGTTCGGCAGGTGGTGCTCCATGGTGCCGTTCACGTAAACCTCGTCGAGCTGCGATTCCAGTTTGCTGCGAAGCTTGTCGCGCAAGAATGCCATGCGCCTGGACTCTTCCGGCATTTCCGCCTGGCAAAGAGCGCACGCGGCACCGAGGCCGACGATCCCGGGCACGTTCAGCGTACCGGAGCGCATGCCCCGTTCGTGGCCGCCTCCGTCCATTTGCGCGGTGATCTGAACACGCGGCCCCTTGCGGCGGACATAAAGAGCGCCGCAACCTTTCGGTCCATATAGCTTATGCCCGGTGATCGACATGATGTCGATATTGTCTTTGATCACGTTCACCGGAATTTTACCGGCGGCCTGTACCGCGTCCGTGTGAAACAGGACGCCGCGCTCTTTCGCGATCTTCCCAATTTCCGCCACCGGCTGAACCACGCCAATCTCGTTGTTGGCGTACATGATGCTGACTAGGATGGTCTTGTCCGTGATGGCATCGCGCAGCATGTCCAGGTCGACCAGACCGTTGGTCTGCACTGGGAGATAGGTGACGCGGATTCCCGATTTCTCCAGCCGCTTGCAGGTATCCAGAATCGCCTTATGCTCAGTGGCTGCGGTGATAATGTGGTTGCCCTTTTCGGCATACATTTCGGCCACGCCTTTCAGAGCGAGGTTATTCGATTCCGTAGCGCCGCCGGTGAATACGATCTCTTTCGGAGTTGCCCCAATGAGATCGGCAATCTGCTTGCGGGACTTTTCAACCGCCTCTTCCGCTTGCCAGCCGAAGCTGTGATTGCGGCTGGCTGCGTTTCCAAACACCTCGGTGAAATACGGCTTCATCGCTTCGAACACGCGCGGATCCATCGGGGTGGTCGCGTGGTTATCCATGTAGATCGGCAATTTCATATCGTTTTATTCCTTAAATCCTGTGCTTGACCCGCTGTCCCCAATGCATACAGCCGAGAGGAAGGTAATTCCGGGTCAGTGCGATCGTCTTGCGACATATCGGAGATGGTAATACTCGAAAGAAGTCGCAAAATTCCTTCATGAACCTTGCGGAGCGGCTCGCGCACGTTGCAGCGTTCGGAGTGGCTGCACATCCCGTGTTCCGTGAAGCAGGAGGTCAGAATAATCGGTCCGTCTATGCTGCGAATGATCTCAAGCGCGGTGATGTCGCGGGAGTCGCGGGCCAGCTTATAGCCGCCATTGGTGCCGTGCTCCGATCGAAGAAAGCCGCCTTTTACGAGCTTTTGGAGAATTTTGGAGAGCAGGGGCAGAGGGATGCCGTAACACTCGGCGATGTCTTTAGCGCTGCAGCTTCCGCCCGCCTGGTTGACGGCCAGGTGCTTGAGGGCGATCAATCCGTAGTCGGCTTTCTTGGTGAGCTTCAGCATGGAACTATATACGACTCTTCTGGTCCAAGATCATTATCGCTCCTTGGCAATCGCCCCGTCAAGGTCGACTTCTCAATCATTTAGATAAGATCTCCAGCAGCAAGGGACCGCTATAATGGAAGTCTGGATGGCCATTGGAAGTTATAGATGATTCGGCTCTTCAGGGTTTTTATCCCGACCAGCGTGCTCGGGCTTCTGGTTTCGGAGTTTCTTCTCATCTACTCGTGCTACCTGGCCGCGACCTTCATTTTTTATCAACTCATCACGGTTGAGATCGACGCGCCGTTTTTCCTCTGGAACGATAACGGACTGCTGCGAATCGGCTGGGTGGTGCTCTGCATTGTTTCCGGAATCTACTTCACGGACTTGTATGCGCGCTTCCGTGTGAAATCGAAAATCCTGCTCGTGCAGCAGCTCTGCCTGGTAGTAGGCATGGCCTTTCTCATTCAAGCGCTTTTCACCTATCTAAAGCTGCCGACTTGGACCATCCCGAAATATCTGATGATCATCGGGAGCGGGCTTACGCTGATTCTCCTCCCGGCTTGGAGGATGTTCTACAGCACGGTGGTTTTGAAGGCTCTGGGACATCAGCGGCTTCTGATGCTGGGCATCTCCACCGTAAATCAAGAGATCGCAGCTCATCTCGTAGAGCATCCCGAGATGGGTTTGATGACGATCGGATACGTGGATGACAACGTAGATCCCGCGACGGTGCTGCCGGGCGGCAAGCTCCTGGGACCCATTTGCGAACTTACAAACCTGGTTCAATCGCTGAAGCCGAACCGGATCGTGGTTGGGATGACGGAGCGCCGGCAGAGACTTCCAGTCAGCGATTTGCTGCAATTGCGCTTCTCGGGCACTCATATCGAAGACGCGCTTTACACTTATGAGTCGACCTTCGGGCGGATCTCAATCCGCGAGCTGCGCCCTTCTCAGTTGATCTTTTCGGCCGAGCTCGGCCCGCGCGGCTATAGCGTTACGTGGCATTCGGTGTATTCCTTTGTGATCGCGGCGTTGTTGACCCTGCTTTTCTCGCCGATCATGGCGCTGGTGGCGATTGCGGTAAAGGTGTCGTCCACGGGACCCGTTTTCTACCGGCAGGCGCGGGTGGGGCTGAATGACGTGACGTTCACGGTTTATAAGTTTCGATCAATGTACGCGGACGCGGAGGCTCGCAGCGGGGCGGTGTGGGCCCAGAAGGACGACCCGCGAATCACTACCGTAGGAAAGTGGATCCGGCGGCTGCGGCTGGACGAGCTGCCTCAATTGTTTAATGTGCTGCGCGGGGATATGTCGATTGTAGGACCGCGTCCGGAGCGCCCGGAGTTCGTGAAGACGCTGGAGGAAAAGATCCCTTATTATCGGCAGCGCCACTGCGTGAAGCCGGGAATTACGGGCTGGGCACAGATCAATTATAAGTACGGCGACACGCTGGAAGACACGGTGGTGAAGCTGGAATACGATTTATATTACATCAAGAATCTGGCGATGACTTTGGATACGTTCATCATGTTTCATACGCTGAAAGTGATGCTGTTTTCAGAGACTGCGCAGTAGGTCCAGGAGGGTATTTGGCAAATTGTACTACTACGCCGCGACGAATTTGGTTGCGGCCGTGCTGCTTTGTGGGGCAGCCAATCTTGGCTGCAGCCGGCTTTCAGCCGGCTTTCTCTAGCCCGGAAAGCCGCCTCTCCAGAAACTGCTCCCCTCC
>JANXQZ010001019.1 GCA_025353235.1 Bryobacterales bacterium | reverse complement strand
CCTACAATCCACTATAATAAGGGTCGAAACAGAGTGTCAACAAAACACATGCAGATCGGCGTGAATGGCGAGGAGCGATCGGTGCCCGAGGGGGCGAACCTGCTGGATGTTCTGAGCCATCTTGGCCTCAAAGCCGACCGGGTCGCGATTGAAAAAGACCGTGCCATCGTGCGCAAAGGCGATTGGGCGGGCACGATCGTACAGGCGGGCGCTCAGCTGGAAATTGTTCAATTTGTGGGCGGCGGCTAGGCTGCTTTGGACTACAACATCCTGATTTATCCTCCCTGCGCTGGCCAGGCTGCTTGCGGGGCAGGCAATCTTGCCCAATGTCACTTAGTTTTCCTGCGATCGGAATTCGGCATTGATTGTGGGGCAGGCAATCTTGCCTGCAGCCGCCTTTTAGGCGGCTTTCCGGGCTTTCAGAGGGTTTTTGTACCCTGAGAAAGCCGGCTTTCCAGCCGGCCCGACCCGGCTTCGAAACAATGCTTTAAGGCAATTCGACCGCAATGATCCGCTTAGGCACCTTCCCGACCGGAATGCGCGCCAACTCCTTCCTGCTCGCAACGTCGATAGCGGACACCGAGTCCTCCCCCGCATTAGACACGTAGCATCGCTTTCCATCAGGCGTAAAGCTCAACCAATCCGGCCCGCGTCCCACGGGAACGCTCCCAATCAACTTCAGGTCCGGAAGCGAATAGACGTACACGGCATTATTCAACATGCTGTTGACCCACAGCGCCGATCCATCCGGCACAATTCCAATCCCGTGCGAAAACGTTTGCGGGATTAATGGTTTCGCGTCCGGCGCGGCCTCCGGAAGCAAGACCTTCTTGACCTCTTTGCGGGAGGCATAATCAATTACCACGAACCCGTGCAGATTCGATAGCTGCACGAACAGGTTCTTCGGTCCCGCATCCAGCGCAACCGGACGCGGCACGCCCGACAGCGGAATCTGAAAGGCCACCGCTTCCGTCCGAGTGTCGATCACGGCGATGCGCTTGTCTCCCATCGAAGTCGCCAGCATGTATCTGCCGTCTGGCGTGCAATACACATTGTGCGGGTAAAGGCCCACCGGTATGCTCTTCACCTTCGTGAGCGACTGCGTGTCCACCACATCCACCCAGGACTCCTGCCGAATGCAGATGTATACCCGCTTGCCGTCGGGAGTGATGGCCACGTTGTTCGGTCGAGTGCCAAGCGGAATGCGCTTGATCACTTTCGAACTGGCCCGATCCACCACATCCAGCAGATTGTCGCCCTCGCTCGAGACGTAGAAGCGCTTCTTGTCGGGCGAGGGCACGATGCCATGCGGGTGGTTGGAGACCTTGATTTCACCCGCCACTTTGTTGGTAGCCGGGTCGATTACGGTGATGTTGTCGCCATCGCTGTTGGCCACGTAGATGCGGACGGAGCTGGCGAGCAAGGGAGCGGCCAGCAATAAGATTAGAATTTTCGAGGTCGCCATAAGCGGTATCAATTAGCATACTTGTTACACTCGAAATATGCACCGCGCAGTCGCTTTGGCGATCTTTTTCGCGGTCGCCGGGTCCGCCTGGGCCGATAATTATCTCGTCCTGCCGTTCTTCAATCAATCGAAAGACAAAACTCTGGACTGGATCGGAGACAGTCTTGCCGAGGCGGTCCGCGAAGCGCTAGCTTCGGAGGGTCTCATCGCGTTCGAGCGTCAAGACCGCAATGAGGCTTACCAGCGGCTGGCCATTCGTCCTTACACCGTGCTAACCAAGGCGTCTGTTCTAAAGCTCGGTCAATCTTTGGATGCAGAACAGATCGTGTACGGACAGTTTGAGCTGACGCCCGTGAAGGACGCTAAGGAGAAGACGCGCGGTTCGCTGCAGGTCACGGCGTACCTGCTGGACTTGAAGCGCAGCAAGCAAGGCCCGGAGTTCGGCGAGGTGGGAGCGCTGGAAGATCTGGCGGCCCTGCAGAGGCACCTGGCATGGCAAACTCTGCAATTTGTGGATCCCAAAGCTTCGCCCTCCGAAGCGGATTTCGTTCGTCGCCATCCGGCTGTGCGCGTGGATGCAATCGAGAACTACATGCGCGGCCTTCTGGTTTCCAACCCCGACGAAAAACATCGCTTCTTTACTCAAGCGGTTCGGCTCGACCCGCGCTTGACCCAGGCCTGCTTCCAACTCGGCAAGCTGCATCTGCAGCGCAGCGAGTACAAATCGGCGGCAGACTGGTTCCAAAAAGTCACGGCCGACGACGTCCACTATCGCGAGGCGAGCTTCTTGTTGGGCTTGAGCCGCTATCACACCGGAGATTTTGCCGGCTCGGAAAAGGCGTTTCAATCGGTGGCCGATGTCGTGCCTCTCAACGAGGTCTTCAATAACTTGGGAGCTGCCCAATCGCGCCGTAACCTTCCAGAGGGCCGCGCAAATTTTCAGAAAGCGCTTGAGGGAGACGAAAGCGATCCCGCTTATCACTTCAATGTTGGATACTCTCTCTGGAAACAAGGAAACTTGGAACCAGCGGCAGTTCGTTTTCGCGCGGTGTTGGAGCGAAACCCAGACGACGCAGAAGCTAAATCACTGCTGGCGCGCTGCGAGAAAAAGAGCGGTCCCCGCGTTGGCGACACGAAGACCGAGGGGCTGGAGCGCTTAAAGGCCAACTACGAAGAAAGCGCTTGGTGGCAATTGAAGGCCGCCCTTCAACCTCAGAAGAAGTAGAAGGGCGACCCTCGGACCGCTCTATCCGAAGAACCCGACGTTTGTATTCCCCTTGAAATTGGTCAAGTTCGGGAACACCGTAGCCAAGGCGTTGGGGTCGGTAATTCCGAACCACTGCGCCAAGGTCGCCCCGTATTGATCCACCGACGTAGTTGGAATCCAGCGTCCTTCTCCGCCCGCGTCGTTCTGACCGCCCAACGTTAGATCGGGGAATTGGCCGTACATCTTGCCACCCTTCACCGCCCCGCCCACAACGATGTGGTGGCTTCCCCAAGCATGGTCGGTTCCTCCGTTCGAGTTCGGCTGCAGCGTGCGGCTGAAATCCGATTCGGTAAAGGCTGTCACTTGGTCGGCTACCTGGAGTTCCGCCGTCGCCTTGTAAAATGCGGCCAGCGCCGGACTCAGCGTGGCAAACAATTTATCCTGATCTGTAAGCTGATTGGTGTGCGTATCGAATCCGCCCAGCGAGCAGAAGAAGATCTGACGTTTCATCTGGAGGGCGTCCCGGACTTGGATCAACTTGGCCACTTCCAGCAACTGCGCCCCAAGATTCGTCTGTGGAAACATAGTTGTGATGTTCGCGTTTTTCAAGGCTCCGGTGAGCGTGGCCGCGTCTGTGAGGCCCTGCTGCATGGTGGTGGCTGCCTCGCGAACGAGAGAAGCCCCGGAGTTGAATTGCACCACTGTCTCCTGATTCAAGAGATCCTGCAGCGACTTCAGCCTGGCCCCCGATGCAGTCGAGTTGTCATAGCCCTGCAACCCGAGCGCAGCGCCGGGAATTACCGACGCCGGATGAGTCTTATCGCCCGTGCCGAATATCGCATTGCCCGCCAGAGTGACATAGGGCGGGAAGGTTCCCCCGTTCAAGTGGGCGACCTGGTCCGCCGCGCGTCCAGCCCATCCAGTCGTCCCCATACCGGCCGGGATCGATGTTTGCCATTCCATCTGCTGGTCGGCGTGAGAGAACAAGTTGCTCGGGAGCGCGACCAAATTATTCAAGTATTGATCTCGATTCGTAATCGGGTTCACCAGCGTCCCAACGTTCGCCACGAGTGCCACCTGTGGAGCGATCGCCTGGATCTCCGTGAATCTGGGATGCAGGCCATACTGCTGGGCGGCATCGAAGTTGAGGAGCGTCGTGCTGTCGAGCGCTAAATTGGCTCTGATTTGCTTGTAGTAATCGTACTTCGACAGCGGAACCACCAGATTGTTGCTATCGTTGCCGCCGTACAGGAAAATGCAAACGAGGGCGCGGTAATCCGTCACTCCCGGAGGGGTCAGCGCGTTCAAAAGACCGAACCGGCTGAAGCTGCCCGCTAAACCAACCGCGCTCAAGGAGATGGCGGTGCGAATGAAATTTCGTCTGGAACTCATGTTGTTGTCCTTTGTCGAATTCTTTACCGCTCAACTTGGTACGGCCACGACGAACCGATCAGGTAGACTGCCGTTTCGGCCATCGCTTTGGGCGTGGCGGCGTTCATCACCGCGTCGAGAATCGAGCTGCGCATGTCGCTAGTCATTCGGCCGTCTAACAGCGCCATGTTCAACGCATCCACCATCTGGCCCATTGAGGACGTGGTCGGTTTGGTTCCCAGCAGAGTGATATAGCTGGTCAAGTCCACCGTGACTCCGCCGACTTTCCCGAATGCAACCGAATTCACAAAGTCTGCGCGTTGCATCGCTGTCGATTCGCTAAGAAGCTGGAATTCAGGAGCGTTCACCGAAGTCGGCGGATTGGCTCCGTTGGGAAGGTTGACGCTGTAGCCGGGGGCGAAATAATTGAACACGGTCGGAGGATAATAGATTGGCTGACCCAACAGCGAGCCTACATCGGTCAGACTATTGGTAGCTGCTACCGTTGCCCCTAAACCCCGCAATAAGGCGTTGATGAAAAGCACGGGCTCGCGCAGGTGTCCAGAGATCGGTGCGGCGGACGGATCATCGCCTTGCCGAGCTTCAGGATCAAGAAGGATGGCTTTGACTATGGCCTTCATGTCACCCTGTGATTGGGAGAACACCGCGGCCACGTTTTTCACGTAGGTATCCGACGGGCTGCTGGTGACCAGATGTTGAATGAGCTGCCGGGAGATGAAGGGAGCCATGTTGGCATCGGCGAAGATGTTGGCCAGGGCGTCATGCAGGTCTTTCGCTGCTACTCCCGCTCCCCCATTCGAGATGGTCTGATTGTTGAGCAGCAGTTTGGGCGACGTGTCGTGGTGGGCATCGAACGCCACCATCGGCGCATCCCAATTCGGAGGATTCGTAAATTTGGAGGTGGCGCCCTTCATCGGCGCGTAGGTCCACCCGGTGAAAGTGCGGGCGAAGCCTTCGATCACGTCTTGCGAATAGGTAGGAATCGGCAGCTTCGTCTTCGGGTCGATCACCACATTTCCTGACGCATCCAACTGGTTAAGGCCGATCGTGAAAAGCTGCAAGATCTCGCGGGCGTAGTTCTCGTTCGCCCCATGGGTGGCACTCGGCTTGTCATTATTCACCATGTCGAGGTAATGCCCCATGGCCGGGCTCAGGGTCACGTCGTACATGATCTTGTCGTAAGTAGCGAATGCGTCGCCCTGAAGCAGCCTCAGGTAGGGCGGAATCGCCTCGGCCTTAAGCTTTACGTTGGAGACCACCCAGATCTGAGCGAGGGCAAACGCCACGCGTTGGCGCAGCTGGTCGGGTCCGGCCGCCGCGTTTGAAAAGAAAGCATTCTGGACCGGACGCAATGATGTGTTTCCCTTGGCGTCAACGGCGACGGGAGGAAATGCCGACGGAGGCGTGAGCGTAGGATCCATCTGGTTTTCCATCCACTTCTCAAACCCGATTTTCTGAACTTCGCTCACCGAAGCTGAAGTGGGTCCCCAACTGGCCTGTTCCAAAAAACGAGCGGCGGCAGTGGCAGTCTGAGCTGCCATTTCCATACTTGCGGAGAACGTGCCCGCGGCAATCAAACAACATAATTTAGTTGCGTTCATAGATTCCTGCTTGCGTTTGCTTCCATGCTTTGACGAACACAGCGCAGACGCCAGAGTAGCGGAAAATCACATAATCCCCAGCAGCTTGATCCTTGTAACCTAAATAAGAGCCGCATTGGTTGTGGGGCAGGCAATCTTGCCTGCAGCCGCCTTTTCAGGCGGCCGCTAGTGAAATTCTATGTCTGAGTTCTGGGGCGACATTCGTTTTGGACTGCGGCTTCTTGCGAGAAGCCCAATTTTCGCGCTGACCGTCGCACTCCTTCTGGGAATCGGCATCGGCGCGAACACGTTGATCTTCAGCATCCTAGATACCTTGCTCCTGCGCCCGCTGCCCGTGAAACATGCCGAGCAGCTGGTGCGACTAGTCGAGGTCCACCCCACCGGCTTCATGACTTGGGATTTGCCCTATGTCTTATATGAGCAACTCGCCTCCCACGCTTTTGGA
>JANXQZ010000988.1 GCA_025353235.1 Bryobacterales bacterium | reverse complement strand
CTAGGGTGCTGTCCTCCCGGTCAACCGATCCGGTAAGGAGGCAAGCGCTCAAAAGCATGAGAATACTTGCTGAAATCCGCACTACCCAGTTAAGATCGAAAGTCACCCCAGTCATGTAAGACTCATAGAACTAGTGAGAGTACTAGTATCGTATCAGGTTTCAACTGGGGTGAAGCCCTTTCGCAATAATTATTTCGGGCACCAATGTCGTGCTGCCGAATTTATGGGAAGAACACAATAACTGGGCCTGGCATAGATGCTTCTCCTTGTTCGGGTGGGCTGAATCCCTCCCGACACGATCACAATAGAGGAAGCATATGAAAGTCCAGGCTGCTTAATTTTCTAACTGATTCATTCTACAAGAGATAAATAATAAAGATTCCTGACACCGCAAAATCTCGATGTTTTGGTTTCCAAAATGAAACCATCAAAACCTATTTGAAACGCCGGCGTGTCTTACGGCTGTGGAGTTGGATGGAGAGGCAGGAGCATGCCGGTCATCCGAACTTGTTTGCGCGCCGTGGAGGTCAACTCTAGTACTACCCGGCCGTCCACTTGGCTTGCGCCTTGACCCCGCAGGATTTCCTGGCCCTGCGTTACCTCCACCCTGGACAAGATCAGACGAGCGCCGACTTCCAGATGGAAATCGCCAGAGATTTCATCCACCTCGGTGTCCGCCGCCAGGGTGAGACCGTTCCCCGTAAACGTGCCGTCCGACTTGGCATTGAGCGCCAGAGCATTGCCTAGTCCCTCGGTATCGAGAACGCCATCCAGGTTCAGCGAGCCGCCATCGTAATCGATGCCGCGCAATTGCCCCGTGAGTTTGTACCGAGGAGCAGGGCCAGTCAAATCGACGGCCAACTTCCCCGTGCCCTCCATCTCGCCTGACTTCAAATCCAGCCCCGCGAGTTCCACACGCGAGCCGTTCCAAGCGATGCGGCCCCGCATACTTCCGAGCGGATTCGCCCCAAATCGAAGGCTTTTTACCTGGACGCTTCCATCAATGGAGCGGACCTGAAGCCACTCCGGCAGAGGGCGTCGTTGAAGTCGCAACGCACGCTCAAAGAACCCTTGTTGGCGCGCTAGAGTGGGACGCAGCACGCGTTCCGCCTCCGCCAACTCCAGCTTGTCTATCGAAAGCCGCAAGCGATCGGGTCGGTCAGACTTGGCGGCATAGCGATACTCCCCATCGAACCCGACCGTGCCCGCGCGCCCATGCATCCGGCTGAGAACGATTTGCTCTTTCTGCATCCGGACCATGGCCGAGGCAAGACGCAGCGGCACGGAAAAGCCTTGCACGTCCATTTGGGCGTTCTGCAATTCGAAGTCGCCGGTCCAGTTTCCAGGCGCATCATCGCTCCGGGCAAACGCCAGCGCACCCTTCCAGTTGCCCTCCCGCCATCCCTCCAGAAATGGAATAGACCCGGTGCCAAGCAAGCGCGCGATCAAGCCCTTCGTCTGCCCGACGCTCAACAGCTCCGTCTCGATTCCAATCGTCAAAGCCCGGGTGTCCAAAGCGTAGCGAGCTTCGAGCCGCGCCGACTGGTCTTGCTCGAAAATCATCTCAGCCGGGCCCAAGCGGATGTCGTTATTCAGGATTTTGACCGGTGCCGAAGCAAATTCAGTGACCCCGCCTTGCGGAAATTTGAAAGACGCATTGGTCAAAACCAACTCCCCGCTCATGCCAGCCGGGCGCGAGTACTCCAGCTCCCCGTTCAACTTTCCATCCAGCGTCGCGCCATCCGGAAGAGCCGCTCCCATGTGACGGGCAGTATTCAGCAGGCTCGCCGCAGGCACATCATGCAAGCTGAGCGAAGCTTGCCATTTGGGTTCAGTGAGGTAATTCGAGGCAATAAATTTGGCATTCACGGGCGACCCCTGTTGATCCCCTGCGCGAGTTTCGATGTCCAACTGCTGGGCGGGCAAGCTTAAAAATCCAGCGTAGTTGAGAGTCCACATATCGCCCTTGCCTGGCATCAAATCCCAGCGGTGAATGCCGTCTATACGCAGGTCTCCTGAGAGATTGAGTTTCGATAAAGGGCCATCCAGCTTAAGGTTGGATGCAATGAAACCGCGCACGCCGATATCGTGCGCGTCGAACAGCCGCGTCAGCTCGTCCATCGAGGTCCGCTCAAGCTGCACGCTCATGCTGAGCTGATCATCGGCGTTTGGCTTGGCTTTCAGCACGCCTCGGGCAACGAGTCGGCCAAGCCCCTGGGCGGTATGGTCGGTCCGGGCCGGTTCGCCTGAGAAGCGGATAACCAATCCGCCGCTCTGATTCGGATAAATATCGAGATCGGCGGCGCTGATGTAGAAAACGGATTTCGTATTTCCAAACTTGAAATTTAGACGTCCGTTGCTGATTTGAATTTCCGGCGCGGGCGCGGTCGGCCCTGCATCCACGAGCCTGGCTCGGTTCAGGAACGGCTGAATGTTCCACGGACCCGGATCCGACTTTACGAAATTTACGCTGGGCTCCACTAGCTTGAGGTGCGAAAAGCTCAGGTGCCCGGTCCATAGGCTGGCCAAGCGAACGCGAGCCTGCAGCGAATCGACGTGGGCGAACGGCTCAATGCCCATGCCTGGAGCCTCTTCGATCAGTACATCGTCCACGGTAAAGCCGGGGCCGGTGAACACGCTGAGATGCACATCGCCGATGCTGACGCGGCGGTTCAACGAGGATTCGAGAGCACTCTGTATCTGTGGCTTGAAATGGTTCGCTTTGATGAGCGGCGCGATTGCTCCGATGGCGACCATGAAGATCAGGGCGAGCAGAAGCACTCGGCGCAAGATCGAGCGGGTCATGCCACCTCGGACTGCGCGGTCAAACGGCGGTAGTCTTCCGGATAGTCGATGTCGGCTAGGATGCCGGGGTCACTTACTTCGACAAAGTGCGTGAGGTGGCGGTTCGCTCGGAGTACGTCGCGAGCTTGCGCCTCCGTAGGCAGGCCGAGCAGCTGCTCGATGATCTCCCGCGAGATGCAGACCGGGTGCCCTCGCTCGCGATCGTGAACAGGGATGGTTACGGGTGCTGCATGCAGCGCGAAGGCTTGCGCTAACTGCTCGATCGTGGAGTGTTGAATATTCGGATAATCGACAGGCGTGAAGATCACCGCGTCCGGGGCGGGGGCAAGAGCGCTCAAGCCGCACTGCAAAGAGCTAAGCATGCCCCGTTCGGGATCGGGGTTCGTGCAGAAGAGGACCTCGCGGGAACGGGCAGTGCCAGCCTCAATCCGCTCCGCGCCGTGCCCTAGCACGACGATAGTTCTGCAACAGACGGTGGAGAAAGCGCGGATCAGTTGATCGAGAAATGTCTCCCCCTCCAGTGTTAACAGGGCCTTGGGCACACCCATGCGCCGGGAAGCGCCTCCCGACAAAATCAATCCGGCGATGGCCGGCGCCTTCATTTGAATACTGCTTGGGCGGATTCGCTGGCGAAAATGGATTTAGAAAGAGTCCGCCAGTCGGACCGAGGGTCGCGCCGAATCGAGATCATTTCGGCCACCACCGAGACGGCGATCTCCTCGGGAGTAACGGCTCCAATTTCAAAGCCCATGGGAGCGAAAACCCGGTCAAACGCATCGCGCGGGATGCC
>JANXQZ010000964.1 GCA_025353235.1 Bryobacterales bacterium | reverse complement strand
CAGGCGTTTTACATGCAAGGCGACATTGAGGATGTGAAGAAAAAGGCTGAAGAAATTCGCAAGAGTTAGCGATGGCCGACACCTTCACGATTGAAATCGCAACCCCGGAACGCCTGCTCTCGCGCGAGCAGGCGACCGAGGCTCAGATCCCGGCGAAAGACGGATACATTGGGGTCTTGCCTGACCACGCAGCGTTGCTTTCCTCGCTTGGGGTTGGCGTCCTCAGCTACATTACACCGACCAATGAGACTCATACGATGGCAGTGCGCGGCGGGTTTCTGGAGATCCTCAATAACTGCGTGCGCGTCCTGACCGATGTGGCGGAGCGCAGCAGCGAAGTGGATGTGGCGAAGGCTGAGCAGGATTTAAAAGTTGCACAAGCCGCTGTGGTAAATCCAGCCGCAGGAATCGATATCGCTCAAGCTTTAATTGAAATGCAGCACGCGCAGGCGCGCATCGACGCAGCGCAAAAGGGCTAGCTAGCCCCGGGAACATCCGGAATTTTCGGATGCATGGTAAGCAGCCATAGCCTAGTGCATAACATAGGTGGTGAGGATGACACCAACTCGAACACGACCCGCAGGATTTTGCTACTGCTTGAGTCATTTGCCGTTGGAGATCGCGCTGCCTATACTCGAGTTCGCCGACAGGTCCTGAACCGTTACATCCGTGAGGATCGAGGGCTTCTTTATGGACGAGGACCTGTTCGAGTTCCACGTTTCTTGTTGAATGATCTCACGCGTTACTGGCGGACAATTACGGTCGACTTCGTCTTTTCTTTCAATCAAACGTTCAGCTGCAGAAATTAATGATCGAGTTTGGAGTCTTCTAATGCGTTCCATTGGATTTTCGACAGGAGCAGTGGCTCGAAGCGACTTCCATGCTGCGCTTTCCCTCTTAACCGCAAATCATATTCAGGTTTTGGAGCTATCGGCACTTAGATTGTCCGAGTTAGCGACTCTCGTTTCGTCCATGAAACACTTGGATCTTTCGGGATTCTCCTTCGTGTCCTTTCACGCCCCCAGCAGATTTGAGCTCAGTGATGAGGCGTTCGTAGTTGACTGCTTAAGGCAACTATTGCCGTTCCGCATTCCCGTAGTGGTTCATCCGGATGTGCTGTACACCGATAGCAGGTGGACGCCGTTTGGCGACACCCTGCTCATCGAGAACATGGATACGCGAAAGAAGATCGGTCGATCAGCGCATGAATTGACCGAACTGTTTGCTCGCTTCCCGGAAGCAGGACTCTGCTTCGATATCAGGCATGCACGGCAGGTTGATCCTACCATGATTGAAGCCTATCGTATTCTGACTCAACATGGTTTTCGCTTACGGCAAATTCACATGAGCGAAGCGGACACCGCCAGTCATCATCGCCCCACGTCGGAATACGCGATTCGCGCATTCCAAAAGGTCGCAAAACTTATCCCTTTATCCGTACCCATCATCCTCGAAACGCTTATCGATGAGGGTCAGAGCGACATCTCCACTGAGATCAAAACGGCGCTCAGAGCGTTCGAGGTGTCCGAGCAGTCGACGGCCTCCACCCGCATAGCATCGGAAACACTTCGCTAAACCTCAACCTTTTGA
>JANXQZ010000969.1 GCA_025353235.1 Bryobacterales bacterium | reverse complement strand
CATCTAACCCCACCAGGCGGGCCTTTTGCGCCGTCACCACTGCGGCCGCGATCGCAGCACAGACGCCCAATCCAATTCGCTTGGGCGGCCCGATCTTCCTCAAATCCGATGACCCCGCCGAACTCGCGCGCGAACATCGCCGTCTGGGCTACAGCGCCGCCTACTGTCCGAATGCGAAAGCCGACGACAGCGTGCTCGCCTCCGCAATTCAGAAAGCCTTCGCGTCCCAGAACGTAGTGATTGCCGAAGTCGGAGCTTGGTGCAATATGCTCGATCCCGACTCTGAAAAGCGCCGGACCAATCTGAATTACGTGACCGAGCGAATGGCGCTGGCGGAAGCCGTCGGCGCGCGCTGCTGCGTCGACTACGCGGGATCTTTTAGTCCAACCATCCCCTGGGGGCCGCATCCAAAGAATCTCTCGCAAGAGTTCTTCGACCGCACCGTCGAGAATTGCCGCAAGATCATCGATGCCATCAAGCCGTCCCGCACGGTCTTCTCAATCGAGATGATGGGCTGGAATATTCCCGACTCTCCTGATTCGTACCTGGATCTCATCAAAGCGGTGGATCGCAAACAGTTTGGCGTACACATGGACGTGTGCAACGGCATCAACAGCCCGCGCAAGTTCTACGAAAACCCCAAGTACATTGAAGAGTGCTTCGGCAAACTGGGGCGCTGGATCGCTTCCTGCCACGCCAAAGATCTGCAATGGATCCCCGAATTGAACGTCCATTTCCAAGAGGTGATTCCGGGGCGCGGTTCAGTTGACTATCGCGCTTATCTCACCGAAATATCAAAGCTGCGCGCAGAGGTGCCCCTCATGCTCGAACATCTAAAGACGGCCGAAGAATATTCCGAAGGCCGCGCTTACATTCAAAAGGTGGCGCGAGAGGCGGGCATTCGGTTCGCGTGAGTGTCAAACTCAAGAGAGTCAAATGAAGAATTTCCTGATCGGACTATTTAGCGGTTGCCTGCTGCTCGGGTTGACTGCCGTGATCCTCATGTTCGTACTTTTCCGCATCGCATCGTCCTATGGCGAAAAGAACGTCAAAGTGGCGGATGGCTCCACCCTCATCTTCAAGCTGGAGGGATCGATCCCTGAGAAGCCGCCCACCGAGTTTCCCGTACCGTTTCTCCAGGACCAAACTCCGCTATCCATGCACCAGGTATGGGAAATGTTCCGCAAAGCGGCGGCAGATCCAAAGATCAAGGCGATTCTGATCGAGCCTCGCGGAGTGAGTGTGGGATGGGCGCGGCTGGAAGAAATTCGAATGGAGATGCTCGAATTCAAGAAGTCGGGCAAGCCGCTGATCGCGTTTCTACGGAACCCGGGAACTCGCGAATATTACTTGGCTACGGCCGCCGATCGGATTTACATGACGCCGGAGGACTCGCTTGACCTGAAGGGCCTGCGCGTGGAAGCGATGTTTCTTAAGAACACTCTCGACAAGCTCGGGGTGCGCATGGACATCATCCACGCCGGCAAGTATAAGGATGCGGGGGACATGCTGACGCAGACTTCCATGACTCCGGAAACGCGCGAAGTGTTGAACAATGTGCTGGACCAATTTTATGGAGACTTGGTAACTACCATCGCGACCGGCCGCAAAAAGCAGCCTGCGGATGTGAAGGCGTTGATCGATCAGGGTCCGTTCATGGCGGGGCAGGCGCAAGCTGCTGGCTTGGTGGACACGCTCGCTTTCGAAGATCAAGTGGCGGATGAGACAGCCAAGCGGCTTAACCAAAGAGAGCTGACGAAGCTGTCGCACAAAGCCTACCTCAACGTATCTGCATCGTCCGTCGGGGTGAGCGGGGGCAAGCGGATCGCGCTGATCGTGGGCGAGGGCGAGATCGTGCGCGGCACCGGCAACTCGGCTTTCGGCGAGCAAGAGGGCATTGTGTCGGGTTCTTTCATCAAGCTTTTAAAAGATGCCGGCAACGATTCGAGCATCAAGGGGGCGATCATCCGGGTGGATTCGCCGGGCGGCGACGGGATTGCCTCCGACGACATCCTGCATGAGGCGAAAAACCTTAGCAAGAAAAAGCCGGTAGTGATCTCCATGGGGGATTTGGCTGCATCGGGCGGCTACTTCATTTCCATGACTGGAGACCCGATCGTGGCGTATCCCAACACGCTCACTGGATCCATTGGCGTGATCTTCGGCCGTCTGAATCTGCAGGGTCTGTATGACAAGCTCGGAGTGCAGAAGGAGTTGCTGACAAGGGGCCGTTATGCCGACCTCGATTCGGACTACGCGCAGCTTTCCGAAGAGGAGCGCGAGAAAATACGAAGCCAAGTGGACGAGTTTTATCGAGTGTTTGTGAGCCGCGTATCAGATGGGCGCAAGCGGCCGTTCGGCCAAGTGGAAGAACTCGCTCAAGGTCGCGTCTGGCTGGGAACGCAGGCCAAGCAAAATGGATTGATCGATCAGCTCGGTGGGCTGGATACCGCGATTGAGCTGGTAAAGAAGCGGGCCAACATTGGGGCAAACGAGAAGATCACGCTGGTGACTTATCCGCCGAAGAGAACCATTTTTGAATTGATGGCGAGCCGTTCCGATGATAAGCCCGCGATCGAGGTGCAGCTCAGGAAGCTGATCGGCAACGTCCCGCTGGTCTCTTGGAGGCAGGGAGGTTTTCTGAAGCTGATGCCTTACATGATCTCGGTTCAGTAAACCTGACCATGATCCCAATTTCCTCACCGGTCGCGACGAATCTCGAACGCCTAGCAGGGTGGTGGGGAGGCTGAAACGCGTGCTAACGTGCGCGGCTCGGTAAAGCACTTTCCGAGCCGTGACCGTGAGGGAGCGGTTTCAAGTATCGGCAGCTTTGGAATGTCACTGTTTTGGTTGCGGCCATGCTGCTTTGTGGGGCAGCCAATCTTGGCTGCAGCCGGCTTTCTGAGGGGACAAATACTCTCTGTCAGCCCGGAAAGCCGCCTAAAAATGCGGCTTTGTTCCGAGCCGATCAATAAATGATAAGTGGCATTGGGCAGAGTAGACACGCCCCGAATCCCGCAGTATTCACGCAGGCAATTCCTTCGACGAAGGAAAGCCATGCTGCTCCCGACCTACGTCGCCGTCGTACTTCTTCGTGGTCTTGAACAGCTCGTAGCGCCCGTCGGCGGCATCAGCCTTGCAGCGGTCGCGCAATGCCTGCATGTCGGCGGCAGACATCGGATGAAAACCTCGCGCGATCTCCAGATTCTGATGGAGCACAGCGGGCGAATCCATCCCGCTGATCGTCACGGCCACCGGCAGGCTCATCGCGTACCGCAGTCCCTCTGCGGGAGTGATCGCACCCTTGGAAATCATCTCGCCGCTTCCGCCCAGGCTCTTCATGCCCAGGGGCGCGATCCCGCGGCGATTCAATTCCGGCAGCACGCGAGTCTCGAAGCTGTGGAACGTAGCGTCGAAGCAGTTCAGCGGCATCTGCACCGTGTCAAACGGAAAATTGCGAGACAGCATCTTGAGGTGAATTTCCGGATCCTTGTGGCCGGTAAAGCCTACGAACCGAACCTTCCCCTGCTTCTTGGCCTCCTCCAACGCCTCAATCGCACCATTAGGGGCGAAGATGCGATCCGGGTCGTCATAATAGACCACTTCGTGAATCTGCCACACGTCCAAATGATCCGTTTGCAAGCGGCGAAGCGACTCCTCCAGCATCCTCATCGCCACCGATTTGTTGCGCCCATGCGTGCAGACCTTGGTCATTAAAACAACGTTATCCCGCTTGCCCTTCAGCGCGCTTCCCATCCACTCTTCGCTTTTGCCGTCGTGATAATCCCAGCAATTGTCGAAGAAGTTGATGCCTGCGTCGACGGCTTCGTCAATGATCTGCTTGGCCTCGGCCAAATCCTTAGCGGAGCCTATGTGGTAGCCGCCGACTCCGAGAATGGACGTTTGCAATCCTGTTCGCCCCAGCGGACGCTTCGGAATCTCGCTACTTGATTGACCCATCAAACTTCCTCCGGTGGCAAGGGCGGCTCCTTCCAGAAACCTGCGGCGCGAGAATTCTCCTGGCATAATCTTCACCTCTACTTCTCCTGGGGCTTGGGGAAAGGCTTGCCCGTATTCTCTGTAGCGCGCATAATTTCCTGCGCCTCCTTGGACTTATCATCCAGCGGAAAATCGTGAACGAGACGAGCCTCCGGGTTGTCATATTTGATGGAAGTCTTGTACAGCTCAAACCGGCCATCACCGGCAAATTGCCGACAGCGTTCTCGAAGCGCCTGCATCTCGGACTTCTCCAGCGGTTTGAAACCTTGCGCGATTTTCAGATTCTGACGGACGATCTCAAGCTTCTCCATCCCGGTGATCGTAGTGGTGACGGGCAAGCTCATCGCATAGCGCAGCGCTTCCTCCGCCGACAGAACTCCTTTCTGAATGGGCTCGCCATGACCCGCAATGGGTTTCATGCCGAGCGCCGCAATGCCGCGACGGTTTAGTTCGGGCAGCACCTGGGTCTCAAAGCTATGAGCGAACGTGGCATCAAACGGGTTTAGCGGCATCTGTACGGAATCGAAAGCAAACCCGGTAGCCAGCATCGCAAGATGGATGCGCGGATCCTTGTGACCCGTAAAGCCAACGAAGCGTACTTTGCCTTGCTCCTTGGCTTTGCGCAGCGCTTCCGCCGCTCCGCGCGGACGAATGAAAAGCTGAGGGTCGTTATCGAAGGTGACGCCGTGAATCTGCCAGAGATCCAAGTGGTCAGTCTGAAGCCGCCGAAGGGATTGCTCCAGCATCTTCATGGCAAGGTCCTGATCGCGACCGTGCGTGCAGACCTTGGTCATCAGAAAGACGCGGTCGCGCTTCCCCTTCAGCGCCTTGCCCATCCAATCTTCCGTCTTGCCTCTGTGATACTCCCAGCAATTGTCGAAGAAATTCATCCCTCCATCGATCGCTTCACTCATAATCTGGATCGCGGTCTGTTCATCCTCAGCGTCGCCGATGTGATGGCCGCCGAGCGCCAGCGCCGAAATCTTCACATCGGAGTGGCGGCCAAAGGGCCGCACGGGTATTGTGTCGGGGGAACTGCCTTGTGCCATGTCGATGCTCGTTAGACGATGTCGCGGAGCCCTGAGATGCTTGTCACCGTTACAGAGCGACCGGGAACAAAGCCTGAAACAAAGCATGGCACTCTGGTAACAGGCAATGGCGAGAGTCAAACTAGTCGGATCGAAGAAAATCAGCAAACGCTCGGATATCCGAGGCGTGCTGCCTTGCCTTTTCCTGGTGCTTGCCGGAACTGCGCTCCTGATGCTGATCTTTTACCTATCGCTGCAAACTACAACTCAATGAGAAATGATGGACGCCAAGCCGGAGAAATGCGACACGTGCGGATTGTCCCCAATTACCTGCTCACGGCAGAGGGCTCGGC
>JANXQZ010000887.1 GCA_025353235.1 Bryobacterales bacterium | reverse complement strand
TCGCTGGTCGATGACCGGCAGAGTTCCACGAGATCCATTCCCACCACATTTCGCTTGGCTGCCAACGTTCGCAGAAGGCCCAGCACCTCATACCACATCAACCCACCGGGCTCGGGTGTGCCCGTGTCAGGAACCAAACTCGGGTCCAGTCCATCGATATCCAGGGTGAGATACACATCCTCGCTGAGTGCATCCACAGCCCATTCCACCCAATCCGTTCGGCCCACAATATCCTTGGCGTAAAAAACGCGAGTAGGCAAACCAGGGATCGCGAGCGCCTCCTCTGAAGAGAGAGATCGGATTCCAACCTGGACTGCGGGACATGCCGCAACCACTCTACGCATGGCACAAGCATGGCTCAACCCGGAGCCTTCGTAACTATCTCGCAAGTCGGCATGCGCGTCGATCTGCAGGACCGACAGCTTCGGAAAATGTTCGCGAAACGCACGAACTACAGGCGGCGAAATGGAATGCTCGCCTCCCAACATGCACACAAACTTTCCCGTCTCCAGCAAGCGCCCAGCCTCTTGCTGCAACGCTGCCATCATCTCAGAAGGCTCGCGTTCGGAATCCATAGCAGGCAGTGTGTGAATGCCGATAGCCGCGGTTTCTCCGCCCAGCTCCTCGTCGTAAACTTCCATGTATCGAGAAGCTTCAATGATCGCAGCAGGACCTTCTTTCGTGCCCCGCCCGTAACTCACCGTCTTCTCGAATGGCACTGGCCAGATCAACACCTTCGAGTTTTCGAAGTCCGACAAATGCGGTTCGAGTCCGCCATAGTTGAGGATCATTTGAATGTAAGCGTCACGTCGACGGTATGCTCGTCCGCGTTGATCTTGCGCTCGAAGGCAGTATTCTTCAAGTTATCAAACAGCCCCATTTCTTTCACCCTTTCGAGAAAGTGTTCCGGGTAATCCGGATTGTATGGCTTCCCCGGATTGAGCCCCCACAATTTCCTGATCGTTGGCTCGGAGATAATATCCAGACCCACGATCGTCAGTTCATGAAAGCTAAACTGCGGACCTGTCTCGATCCGAAACGTCAAGTCTACAGTCTTCTCCACGTCATGGACATCGCGGCCCACTTCCGTTTTCACATGCAAGTACCCGGTGTGCTTGAAGTGGTCCTCAAGTCGCCCTTGAGCCTTCCGCACGTCATCGAAATTTGCCAGAACACCCGACTTAATCTTGACCAGGTTCTGCAGTTCGTCTAACTCATTCGAGACGCCGGCAAACTTCACCTTCCCAAAGTTGAATACCGGACCCTGCTCCACCTGCACCGTAACTGCGATCCCCTTCACGTCTTTCGCGGGCTCGCCCTCGATCTTTGGAAAGGCCACCCGTACCCGCCCCACCGCGTCATATAGCGGACGCACCGATGAATCGAGCAACTGGCGCATGCGGGGTTCGCTATAAATGCTCCCCACCGCGACGCCATACAGAGTGCTCTGCACGACTCCAGCCGGAATCTCGCCTGTATTCTTGGCCGTCACTTGCGCCACCGATGGCCGTGCGGTAGCGGGCCTTATCAGAATTATCAGGTCGGGCGGATTTTCGGAACTCAGCTTGGCAATCACTGGTTGAGTGTAGTTGTGAACCGCCAGGTATTGACTCACTAGGTCAGTGTAGTGGGCCAGCGATTCCTTAGTAGCAGATATCTTGGGGCCGAACAGCGGGTCTTGCTGCTTCAGCCACGCGCGAAGCTGGGCCTCATCGACTGGCAGATCTTCAAACAGAATTGGATAGAAGGCATTCACTTCCACTACATCGATGCTTACGGCAATGCCCTTACCAGCGGGCACGTACTTATACGCTACGCTGTTAAAGATGCCGCTCGACATCAAGCGTTCATGCGCCGCATCCAGTTGCTTCTTACCAGCTATCTCGCCCACTCGCAGCTTGGCAATTTGTAGCACCTGCTCAGGGGAGTAATTGTGATTGCCCGCGACCGCGATAGTCATGATGGGCCACGAGTCCGGGTCGACCGTAGCAGTCGGAGTTGCAGCGGGCTTCTTCGCCCGACGGGTTTGAGCAGGCAGCAGCAGGGAACTGGCGAACAGA
>JANXQZ010000870.1 GCA_025353235.1 Bryobacterales bacterium | reverse complement strand
AACGGAGGGCGGCTGGACCACGCACGTCACATCCGGCGAGAAGATGTTCATCTATGATGCCGCGATGCGTTATCAGAAAGAAGGGACGGGGCTGCTGATCATCGCCGGCAAGGAGTACGGTTCAGGATCGTCGCGCGATTGGGCTGCGAAGGGGACTCTGCTGCTGGGCGTCAAGGGAGTGATTGCGGAGAGCTACGAGCGCATTCACCGATCCAATTTAGTTGGCATGGGAGTGCTGCCCATGCAGTTCCTAGCTGACCAGAACCGCGAAAGCCTTTGCCTTACCGGACTGGAGGAATACTTTGTCACTGGTATTCCCGATGCCGTGGCATCTCGCGGCAACGCGCGCGTAAGGGCAGTTGCAGCGGATGGGGCTGAGAAGACGTTTGAGGTGCTGGTGCGCATCGACACGCCAGTGGAAGCGGAATACTATCGCTTCGGCGGCATTCTCCCCTATGTGCTGCGTCAACTTGCGAACAGCAGGGCTGAGGCGCTTCAGTTTTCGTAAGCTATGCTGCCATGGCGGAATGACGTCGAACTCTTCGCTCTGATGAGGCGGAAGCTGTTCACGGCGGTAGTGGGCGACATTCTGGATGAGATGGGTTTGCTCCATCAATTCCTGCCCCGATCCATTCGGCCTTTGCGCGACGACATGGTGGTGGCGGGACGGGCGCTGACCGTTTTGGAAGAAGACACGTCCACAACATCGAAACCGTTCGGCCTGATGCTCGAAGCGCTGGATGATCTGAAGCCCAACGAAGTCTATCTGGCCACGGGCGGTGCGCCCATTTACGCGATGTGGGGCGAGTTGATGTCCACCCGTGCAATCCACCTTGGAGCGGCGGGAGCGGTGCTGAACGGATGCTCGCGCGACACGCGTGAGATTCGAGAGCTGAATTTCCCTACCTTCTCGGTAGGTCCTTACGCGCAAGATCAGAGAGGGCGCGGACACGTAGTTGACTTTCGCACTCCAGTGCTGCTTGGCGAAGTCTCAGTTAGTCCTGGAGATATCGTATTCGGGGACATAGATGGCGTGCTGGTGATTCCACGCATCGCAGAGGACGAAGCGTTGGTGCGGGCGCTCGACAAAGTCGCCAAAGAGAGCCAAGTCCGAACCGCGATCGCGCGCGACGGCATGAGCGCCGTAGCCGCTCTCGCAAAATTCGGCGTGATGTAACGTAGGGCAAGGTTGTTATTGGGCTGGCACGAACATGACTGAGACCGGCGCACCCACTGTTAACGTCTTACCCGTGGATGTGAGCTTCCCGGTCCCTGGATCGATCCGGAATACCACCACGTTATCGCTCTTCTGATTGGCGGCAAATAGATAGCCCCCAGTCGGATCAATCGCGAAGCCGCGCGGCACTTGGCCCTGCGTGCTGACGTGCTCCACCGCAGTAAGCTTCCCGGCGCTATCGATAGAGAATACCGCGATGCTGTCGTGGCCCCGATTCGATCCGTATAAAAATTTGCCGCTCGGATGCACGAAGATTTCAGCAGTGCTGCTTTCGCCCTTGAAGTCCTTCGGGAGCGTGGAAATCGTTTGAATCTCTTTCAGCGATCCGCGCTTCTCGTCATAATCGAACGCCGTCACCGTAGAACCCATCTCATTGATCACGTACGCGCGCTTGCCCTTGGGGTGAAACGCGAAGTGGCGAGGTCCCGCACCTGCGGCGACACTGGCGAAGGGAGGATCGTTGGGTGCGATGGTCGCAGTCCCAGGCGTTAAGCGATACACGAACACTCTGTCCAGGCCGAGATCGGCAACCATCGCAAATCGGTTGTTCGGCGAGATCATGGCGCAGTGCGCGTGGGGACTCTTCTGCCTCTGAGGGTCTGCACTCGAGCCGCTATGCTGATCGAAGGAGGACGACTCTCCCAGTTTGCCGTCGCCTGCAATGGGAAACGCTGCCGCACTGCCGCCGCCGTAATTGGCGACGACGAGCGTCTTGGCGGTGTTGTCGACCATCAGGTGGCAAGGGCCGTCCCCCTTGGTGGAAACGGTGTTCAGGAAGGTAAGCTTTCCGGTCTTGGAATCCATTCCAAACGCGCTGACGGAGCCAGCCTTCTGACCCTTGTACTCGCTAATTTCGTTCACGGCGTAAAGGAACCGGCCGCCTCGGTCTGCCGCGAGAAAGGAAGGATTGATGGTCTCTGCTTCGAGCCCTAGAGACGTGACCTCGCCGCTTGCCGCGTCAAGGCGGTAGGCATAAATGCCCTTGCTCTTCGTATCTTCGGTATAGGTTCCGATGTAGACCAGGAAAGTCTTGGCCTTGCCACAGGCGGCATCCGCAGTTAGCATAGCGAGGATGGTTGCGGCGATCAGCGCGCCGGAGCCCGCCAGCGAGTGTTGAAAATTTTGCATAGGTTCCTATAACATCGCATCGCCGAAGCCAGCGCAACTCCGCTTCAGGGCTTGAGCGTAGGATTTCACTTTGTAGTAGGCTTTGTGGGCGGAGTTCGCATCAACAAGGAGCTAACACATGATGAGATTTGGGCAGGAAATCAGGACCGCCTTTTGGCTGGTCCTCAGCGCTGCTTTGGCTGGATCGGCTTTCGGGCAGACTGCATCGCCTCTGACGCTGATCGGAACCATCCCCGTTCCGAACTGGACCAACACTGGCGCAACTCAAGCCAATTTAGATCTGTTCGCTTTTAATCCATGGACGCGCGTGATGTATGTGGCTGACCGGACGAACCACGCGGTCACCGCGATCGACACGATCAGCAACAGCGTCATCGGCGTTCTTCCCATCCCCGGCGGCGGCAGCACCAACGGCGTGCTCGTTGCGATAGACGTGCAGAAGCTTGTCGTTACCGACGGCAAGGCGAACGTATTCGTCTACGATCTCCGCGTGCCTGCGGTCTCTCCAGACGCTTACGCGCTGCCCGGGGTAACCGGCGGCACCGATGCGCTGGATTACGATCCTCTCAATCACACCGTTTACGTGATCAACGGGAGCGCCCCGTATTTCATGACCGGCATCGACTTGGTAAACCGGAAGATCGCGAGTCAGCTCGCATTGCCCGGGAGCCCCGAGTTGATGCGCTTCAATCCCAACGACGGACTGATTTATCAGGCCATCACGGATGGAGACAACAAAGGCGCAGGGCAGGGACTTTACGTGTTCGATCCAGTTGCCAATGTCATCACCGCGAAGTACCTCACGCCGGATTGCACTCCGCACGGAGTGGAGATCGATCCGGTCGCCAACGTGGCGCTGCTCGGGTGCAGCCCTGGAGGTCAGGTGATGTTAGACCTTGCCCATGGCGGCGCGGTGCTCAAGACTTTTCCCAACATCACGGGAACAGATCTCACTGCGTTCAATCCGAACACTCGCAACTTCTACACGGGGTCTGGCAGCAACAACATCGCTTCCACTGGCTGTCCAACCGACTCCAGCAAGAATTTTCCGCTCATCGGAATATTTAACGTGACCGGGACTGGACAGGGCAACTTGGTAGGCGTACAGTGTACGGGGCGCAGCGCGAAGGGTCCGGGCGTGGATCCGCTTGATAACTTTGTGTACGTTGGCACGAGGCAATTTCCGGTTGATGCGGCCGACGCGACCACAGGCCAGAATGGCGTTCTGGTCTACTATGATCCGGCACCCAGAATCGATGCGTCGCCTGGATCCAGCGCAACGCTTTCGAGTTTGAATGGGAAGGCTAGTCTGCCGCAAAGTCTCGGAACCGTTCGTTTTACCAGAGAGCAACATCGCGGCTTGCGCGTTGCCGCAACTCTGAAAAATCTGTCGCCAGGAAGCGGCGTGCTGGACGTTTCCACTTCTGTCGGTAATGAAACCGTACCCTGCTTTGCCGCAGCCGATGGCTCTGCCTATTGCGATGGCCCGCTGCTCGGCGCGCCGATGATGGGTGCGCCCGTTCTGTTAGGGATGGGCGGAGCACCTGTCGGCCGCGGCGTCATTCAATAAGCCGGTTTGCCAAACGCCATGCCGATACACTTGTCCGCTCCGCCATAGTAGAAGAGCCATCGCCCCGGTGCTTGCACCAGCCCTTCCACAAACACAACGTTCGGCACTTGCCCCGTCCTTTCCCAATCCAGTTCTGGACTAAGGATGGGGCTTTTTGAGCGAGCCAGCAATTTCGACGGATCCTGCCCGTCAAAGAGCGCCCATCCAGTTCGATAGACGAGCTTGGAATCCGCGCCGTTGTAGTACAGCAGGATGCCATTCTTGGTGATGACGGGCGGCGGTCCCGGCTCGGCCACTCGCTCGTCGAACTGGCCTTTCCTGGACCCAAGCGCGGGCTCATTCAGCGCCTCCGTCCAGTGCATGAGGTCGTTGGAATAAGCGACTCCCGTTAGGTCTTGCTTCAGCTTATTCGTGGCCAGGAAGTACATCCAATACTTTCCATTCACCTTGCGGTTGAGAATGGCGCCGCTCTTGGTCCAGCCAACTTCCATGACAGAAAAAAGGGCAGCCGTTCGCTCCACGGACGTACTGTACCCTGAGCGTAGGGAGTGAACAGCATCGTCATGAAGTCGTGAAACGTGTGCACTTCTCGTGCAAGCGTCAGTAATGTGAAGTCATCTGAACGAAACCAGATCCTTAAACTGTTGTGGTAGAGAAGGCAGAGCAGTAGGAATGGGATGAACAACCATGAGGACGATGTGAGCGATCTAAACAATAGCCGTGAAGATCGCTTCAAGTCGTATGACGGCATCGGTAAGTAGATCCAGCTTCTCATAGGCCAGTAGCTGCCGTTCAAGATGGGAATCCGTTTGGCCGATCCAGACGAAATCTGCACGTACACATCGGATGACGCCGGCTGAATGCCGGCTGCGGCCAGGAATGACCGCCCCACAAGAATTTGCGCCAAGTAACGTTTGCACCGGGTTGTCCGTCGAACAGACAAGTCCCTGATAGAATTTAAGGGAAGTTGAGGTTTCCACGAATGGTTTTCCGGCCCTTGTGCCTCCTTGCTGCGATTCTGACCGTTTCGCTGCTGCCGTTGCCTGCCCATGCTGCCGCCGTTCAGTCGGAAGACGATATGCGGGCGAGCATCAAGACCTTCACGCAGGTATTTCAGGCAGTAGAGGCGAATTTCGCCGACAAAGTCGATTCCGAGCTGGTCGTTTACAAGGGTGCCATTCCCGGTATGCTGCGCACCCTCGACCCGCATTCGAGCTTCTTCGATCCGAAAGCGAACGAGTCCTTCCGCGAGCAGCAGGCTGGCCGCTACTATGGCGTCGGCATGTACATTTGGGCCCCGGAAGGCAAGGTGATGGTCAACTATCCTTTCATTGGATCGCCAGCCTACCGGGCAGGCCTGCGGCCGGGAGACGCCCTAATCACCGTCAACGACAAGAACACGGAAAAGCTCACGGTCGCCGAGGTATCGGCTTTACTGAAGGGACCCCGTGGAACTCCGGCCCAGATCGTAGTGAAACGGGTCGGCAAAGCGGATCCAATTACGTTTAACGTCATGCGCGACCAGGTGCCGCGGGACAGTGTCACGTTCGCTCTGTTCACCAAGCCAGGAATCGCTTACCTCAAGATCGAATCTTTTAACGAGAACACCAGCAAAGAAGTGGACCGCGCGCTCGCCAAATTGGACGAATCCAAGATTCAGGGCTTAGTGCTCGATCTTCGCGATAATCCAGGCGGCTTAGTGAACGAGGCTGTCGGCGTAGCAGATCGGTTCCTGCACAAAGGGCAGGGAGTTGTCTCTCATCATGGCAGGTCGTCCTCGGAAACAAAGTTTACGGCTAAGAAAGGCGAGAGAGGCCCCGAGTATCCGATCGTCGTGCTGGTGAACCACGGGACCGCTTCAGCCGCCGAAATCTTATCTGGAGCCCTGCAGGATCACGACCGAGCCTGGATTGTCGGCGAGAGCACCTTTGGCAAGGGCTTGGTACAGGCCCCGTTCCCGCTTACCGGCAACAGCACGCTGCTGCTCACGATTGCGAAATATTACACCCCGAGCGGTCGACTTATTCAGCGCGACTATACTCATCAATCGTTTTATCAGTATTACAGTCGCAATAACGGACATGTGAATCTGAAAGATTCCAAGAAGACCGACAGCGGGCGTACGGTGTTTGGCGGAGACGGCATCTCGCCGGACGAGAGTTTTACCGCTCCGAAGCTGACGCAGTTAGAAGGCGAACTGCTGGGACGGCTGGCTCTGTTTTACTTTGTTCCGGATTACCTGGCGAGCCATAGCGCTCCGGATTCCAAGTCATGGGTGCCTGGGAGCGATGTCGTCGAAGACTTCCGCCAGTTTGCTCTCAAGCGAGGAGTGCATCTTACTTCAGAAGATTTCGCCCGCGACCGCGATTGGATTCAGGAACAGTTGCGCGAAGCGATCTTCACCACCGCATTCAGCAAAGAGGATGCAGACCAGGTAGCTTTGGATTTCGATCCAGAACTGCAGAAAGGCGTGGCCTCGCTTTCACAGTCTAAGGTGTTGCTGGACAGGTCGAAACAGATTGTTGCCCAGCGCGGGACTCAGCGCGGATCGCCAGGCGACCAATAACACGCGATCATTCGATAATTAGGAGCGCTTCTCCAGCCTCCACGGTGGCACCATCCTTGACATGGATTTTGGCCACCCTGCCAGGCTTGGCGGCCTTCAGCTCGTTTTGCATTTTCATGGCTTCTACAACGATCAGCCCTTGACCGGCTTCTACTGCCTGCCCTTCCATCACCAGGACCCGAACCACTTTGCCGGGCATGGAAGCAGTTAGGTTCTGACGTCCCGCAGTGGCCGAGGCTGTCCCGCGACGAGTTGCATCGCGCGGGTCGCTGATTTCTTGGACGAACTGCTGGCCGTCAACTTCGACGAGATAGCTGTCCGCTGAGGGAATTACGCGCGCAAGGAAGCTTTTTCCGTCGAGAATGACGGAGTAGACGGCAGGTTCGATCTCCCGGATGTCAGCCTTCATCGCAACAGTCCCGACCGTCCTTCATTTAACCAACGGCTGGCCGCTTGGGGTGGGGGTATCTGTTTGCGAGCTCCGGCGTAACGCGCCGCGACCAGTTGCGCAATGGCGTTCAGTTCCGGGTTGGGCGCATCCCTGGAATGCCGTCGCTCAAAAAATTGATCGATGAAGCCCGTATGCAAGTTTCCTTTCCTGAACTCGCTGTCTGTTAAGAGTTCCCGAAAGAAGCTCAAGTTCGTATGGATGCCCATCACGGCGTATTCGCCCACCGCCCGCAACAGGCGCTGAATGGTGGTCTTGCGATCTGGACTGAACGCGATTAATTTCGCCAGCATGGGATCGTAGTCGATGGGTACGGTCCAACCGGGGTAGACTCCAGAATCCACTCGAATGCCGGGACCTCCGGGTTCGGTAAGATGGACAATCTTGCCAGGGGAAGGGAAGAACCCATTCTCGGGATCCTCTGCATACACTCGGCACTCCATGGCCGAACCCTGCCAGCTTACGTCCTGCTGCGAAAAGGGGAGGCGTTCGCCTGCGGCGACCAGCAACTGAAGATGGACCAAGTCGAGCCCGGTGACTAGTTCCGTGACAGGGTGTTCCACCTGCAGCCGGGTATTCATCTCCAAGAAGTAGAACTTGCTTTCCGAATCGACCAGGAACTCAGCGGTACCGGCGTTGTAGTAACCGGCGGCGCTTGCGATGCGGATTGCGGCCTGCCCCATGGCCTCCCGCATTTCTGGAAACGCGGCCATGAGCGGCGAAGGACACTCTTCGATCACCTTCTGATGACGCCGCTGAAGCGAGCACTCTCGCTCGCCCAGATGGATCAGGTTTCCGTGTTGATCGCCGAACACCTGAATCTCGATGTGGCGGGGATTCACCACCAGCTTCTCCATGTAGACTTCGCTGCTTTGGAACGAGCGCTGGGCCTCGCTGGACGCATCGCGGATGGCGGCTTCCAACTCCGCCTCCGCGTCCACCCGACGCATCCCTTTGCCGCCTCCGCCCGCGACCGCTTTCAGCAATACGGGGTACCCGATTTCGCGAGCTGCGGCCCTGGCTTGATCGATGCTGGAGATGGGCTCTTCCAAGCCCGGGACCACCGGCGCATGGGCCGCAATGGCCACTCGTCGGCCGGCAGTTTTCGACCCGAGCTTCCGAATAGAGTCGGGCGAGGGTCCGATGAACACGAATCCGGCGTCGGCGCAGGCTTGTGCGAAGTCGGCGTCCTCGCTGAGAAAACCGTATCCAGGATGGATGGCCTCCGCCCCGTGCACCCGCGCAGCGTCAAGGATGCGCTCCATGTTGAGATAGCTTTGCGACGAAGGCGCCGGGCCGATGTGCGCAGCTTCGTCAGCCATGCGCACGTGGAGCGAAGCGCGGTCTGCATCCGAGTACACCGCAATGCTGCGGATTCCGAGTTCGCGAAGCGCCCGAATGATGCGGACTGCGATCTCGCCGCGGTTGGCAATTAAAACTTTGTGAAACATGAGAACCGGTTAGGATCCGTGAGGAAATAACTGTTCCATTTTGCTGTGGGGCAGGCAATCTTGCCTGCAGCCGCCTTTCGAGGCGGCTCGGGGACCGGCTGAAAGCCGGTTGCAGGCACGATTGCCTGCCCCACATGCAAAGTTGGAGTCATAACAGCTACTTAGCGGCCCCTAAAATTGGGCG
>JANXQZ010000869.1 GCA_025353235.1 Bryobacterales bacterium | reverse complement strand
TACAAGAACAGGATGGGCGCGGTGGAGCCTGGCGTTCTCACTGTTCTGAGCGGCGGCTCGCCGGAGATGCCTAAGACCGCTGCAGGGCGTCGCGCGGCGCTGGCCAACTGGCTCGCCTCGCCCGATCATCCGCTGACTGCGCGCGTGATGGTGAACCGCATCTGGCAATTTCGCATGGGCACGGGGATCGTGGCCACGCCGAACGATTTCGGCCTGCTCGGGCAGCGTCCTTCCAATCAGAAATTGCTGGATTGGCTGGCCACGGAATTTGTGGCTCGGGACTGGAGCGTGAAGGCCATTGATCGGCTGATCGTGATGTCGAGCGCATACCAGCAGGTGGCTGCGGGCCGGCGCTTGGAAGGGGAGACGATTCGCGACAGCGTGCTGGCCGTGGCGGGAGATCTCAATTTGAAAATGGGTGGTCCGCCGGTTCGCGTTCCTATTGAGAAAGAGATTTACGATCTAATCTTTAGCGAGGACGAGCCGGATAATCTTTGGCCGGTCGCACCGGACCCAGCCGAGCATCACCGGCGCAGTCTCTATTTGCTGAATAAGCGGACTGTGCGCCTTCCACTGCTGATGAATTTCGATCAGCCGGACACGATGACGTCTTGTCCCGTGCGGCCGACCAGCACGCATGCGCTGCAGGCGCTGTCGATGATGAACAGCGGGTTCATGCAGGACGAATCGGCGCGATTCGCCGGACGGCTGGAAAGGGATTGCAAGGGGAAACGTGGATGCGAGGTGGATCTGGCTTACCGGCTGGCGCTAGCTCGGAAGCCTAACGTGCCAGAGCAGCGGATGGCTCGGATATTCTTTGGCGAGGGCGGAGGGCTGCCTGATTTTTGCTTGGCGCTGCTGAATCGGAACGAGTTCGTGTATCTGCCTTAGAATATCTTGTCGGCTTGTGGGGCAGGCAATCTTGCCTGCAACCGGCTTTTAGCCGATTTCGAGCCGCCTGGAAAGGTGGCTGCAGCCAGGATTGGCTGCCCCACAAGGCCTTACATGGCGTAAAAGAATTCTTCGTACGCGACCTTGCCATCAACCACTTTATAGACAGCTACCTCTTCCATCATGTGACGTTTCTGTTCCGGCTTGAACGTTACGTCCAGCTTGAAAGTCACCGCGAAATGCGAACCCGCGACGATTGGACCCTCCACCTTAGCTGAATGAACCTCGTGGTTAGCCGTCCACCATTCCCCCTTGGCCAGCACGGCCGGCAGTCCTTTCGATTCGCGCGAGCCTCCGGGAGGCGCACCGGCTTCCATGCTGACGATATCGGGTGAATAAAGAGCTACTGTTGCTTCGTGAAACTTGCCTTCAGAGCAAAGTTGGACGAGCTTATCCGCAACTTCTTGAGTGGTCATGATGAATTCTCCTTGTCCAAGCTAGCACACGAGCCGAAATGCGATTCGCGGAACAAATTCAATAGTAACTGCGTCTGGCACTGAGAGCCGCCATGACGAGACGCTTCCATCCCAGCGCTTCCTTCCTGGAAGCCACCCGAATAGCAGCCGACTCGCTGCGCAAGAATAAGCTGCGCAGTTTTCTCACCCTGCTCGGCATCATTCTCGCCACCACTACCCTGATCGCCGTCACCGCGCTGATTCACGGCATGAACCTGTACATCGCCGATAAGGTTTCGAACATGGGAGCGGACGGTTTCCGGGTGGTGCGAATGGCGTGGTTCGGCCCGTGGGACCCCAAGAAGTTTTTTGAAATGCAGAAGCGCAACCCCCAAATCAAGCGGGAAGAGTTCGAGTTCGTCAAGGAGAAAGCGACCCTGCTGAAGGAAGTCGGCATGATGGCTTCCCGGCAAGCCCGCGTTTCCCATAAGGGCCAGTCCGTGCTAGGCGTGGACGTGGAAGGAGTCACTGACAATATTCCCGCCATCAACAACATCAACGTGGAATCGGGCCGCAGCATGGCGGGGGAAGAGGTGCGCCGACACGCGCGAGTCGCCTTCATCGGCAGCGATATCCGAACGCGGTTTTTCCCCGGAGTGGATCCAGTTGGCAAGACGGTCGAGGTGGAGGGCAATCCCTACACGGTGATCGGCGTTGCGAAGACGCTCGGGAGCGTATTCGGCCAATCGCAGGACAACTTCGTGATGATTCCCATCGAGAGCTATTTCAAAACTTATGGCGCCCGCAACGGAATCCGGCTGATCTGCAAGGCAATGGACCAGGAACACCTGATGGCGGCGCAGGACGAGACGAGGATGCTGATGCGCGCTTTTCGGCAACTGCGTCCGGGCCAGGATGACAATTTCAGCATCTTCGCTTCCGAGGCTTTCGTCAGTTTGTGGGAACGCCTGACTTCGACGATTGCAGGCATGGCGGTGGGCATCGTTTCGGTGTTCATGATCGTGGGCGGAATCGTGATCATGAATATCATGCTCGCGGTGGTGACGGAGCGGACGCGGGAGATTGGCATTCGCAAATCGCTGGGCGCGCGACGGCGCGATATTCTGAATCAGTTCTTGGTGGAGTCATCGTTCCTGGCGGCAACTGGCGGTTTGGTTGGAGTGATTCTGGCGTGGCTGGCTGCGGTGGCCGTTCGAAACACGACCTCGGTGCCCATGGCTCTGCCTTGGTCTTCGGTGGTTTTGGGAGTCGGGCTTTCGGCCGTCGTCGGCCTGTTCTTCGGCATTTATCCGGCGCGGCAGGCCGCCAAGCTCGATCCGATTGAAGCCTTGCGGGCGGAAAAATAAGCATGACTCTGCTGGCGTTTTCCAATGGCTTTCTGCTCGCGCTGCAAACCATCCGCGCCCATAAGCTGAGAGCGTTTTTGACCGTGGTGGGAGTGATCATCGGCACCGGCACCATCATCGGCGTAGGCGCGATCATGACGGGGTTCGATGCTTCTATGACTGCCGTGCTGCGCAGTTTCGGCCCCAACTCGATCATCGTGTTTAAGTTTCCGGTGGGGTTCCGCGTCGGCAATCTCAGCCCCGAGGAGCGCACGCGCAAGAGTCTCACGTTTGAAAACACGGTTCACATTAAGGAGCGCTGTAAGCATGTGGCCGAGGTTTCTCCGATGCTCTTCCACAACAATCAAAGCGTTAACGTTCACTATCAGAGCAACGACATGTACGACGTGAACCTGTTCGGCGTGGAGGAGTCCTATGCCAACGGGCAGGTCGACATGCATGTGGGCAGGTTCTTCACCGATGAGGAAGGCCGCCGCAAAGTGCCCGTGGCAGTGATCGGACAGGATCTGGAAAAGGGCCTGTTCGCCAACGTAGATCCGCTTGGCAAGATGATCAACGTGGATGGCCATCAGTTCGAAGTGATCGGCACCATGTTGCGGCCTGCCGCCTCGTTTTTCGGCGATACCGACACCCGCGTTCTGCTCCCGTATTGGACGATGCAGCGGCTGTATCCGAATGCTCGCGAGAATGCGATCGTGGTGACTGCAGTAGAGGGCAAGCTTCCAGAAGCGTTGGACGAGGTCCGCGCGGTTCTGCGGATTGACCGGCGCGTACCGTATAGCAAGCCGGATGATTTCGCGCTCTCGACGGCGGAACAGATGGTAGCGGATTTCCGG
>JANXQZ010000866.1 GCA_025353235.1 Bryobacterales bacterium | reverse complement strand
GCTGTTCGCCTATTAAAGCGGTACGTGAACTGGGTTCAGAACGTCGCGAGACAGTTCGGTCCCTATCTGATGTGGGCGCAGGAGATTTGAGTGGGCTTGTCCTTAGTACGAGAGGACCGGGATGAACCAACCTCTTGTGATCCTGTTGTCGCGCCAGCGGCATAGCAGGGTAGCGAAGTTGGGTCAGGATAAGCGCTGAATGCATATAAGCGCGAAACCTTCCACAAGATGAGATCTCCCAAGGAAAATATCCTAACAAGGGCCGTGGAAGACTACCACGTTGATAGGACGGATGTGTAAGCGCAGCAATGCGTTAAGCTGACCGTTACTAATAGCCCGTTCGGCTTGACCATAAAATTTTACTGCACGCAGCAGAGTGCGCTAGAACGAAGTAGATGCCCGTCAATATTCAACCAAAGATCCAATCAGACTTTAGCAGCACAAGTTCTGGGTGATCATAGCGCGAGGGTCCCACCCGTTCCCATACCGAACACGGAAGTTAAGCCTCACAGCCCCGATGGTACTGCACGCGCAAGTGTGTGGGAGAGTAGGAAGTCGCCCGATTCAAGAAGAAAAGCCCCGGCCCCCAAAAAGGTTCCCGGGGCTTTTTGCTTTCTACAAATAGGCCCGATCCAGCGGAACGATGAATTGTATCCCTGGTACCTGCTTTCGGCTCAAGCGATCATCATTCGTGATGAATAGCTCGCAACCTGCGGTCGCCGCGCAAGCAAGTTGGATTGCATCAGGAGCCTTGATCAACTTATCCTGCCTGAGTTGCGCGTATATGCGCGCGCACTGCTTATCGAATGGTATGAGAGTGACACCAGGAGACGAGAGTAGGCTCTCGTATCGATTCGCCCACCCATTATCGCCAAGCGAGAGAGGCTTGACCAACACTTCGCCGAGAGTCATGGTCGATGTCAGGAGCACATCTTTTCGCTCGGACATGCGTTCCAGGATGCCCGTTACGGTTTGTGCCCATGGTTCCCGATCCTCGACCAGATAGATGAACAGGTTCGTATCGAAGAAGAGCCGACTCAATCCCAGTTCTCCCGCAGTCGGCGCACGTATTCGTCTGGATCCTCGTCTTTCCAGAGTTCCCGTCCCAACCCGCGCATTTCAAGAATGCCGCCCAGCCAGCGGTTACTCCCATCTCCACCCGACCCGTACTGTTTCCGCCCCCAGTCGATCAGGTCATGATACTTGGAGGGAATCTCGTCTGGAGATGGCCAGATTTTCCCCGTTCTGGCAGGGTGGACATCATCTGTGGACCTCAATAGCCGCCGCGTGCCCGTACCGGTTGCGTATAGAATCCGATGAATTCCGGGATTGGGCTCTTTGTTTGCGACACAATGCTGAGAGACGTGCGTCCTTACTCCCGGACGAAGCCGTCCATGGAGGTTTTCCGCGCTTACGCGGCTCACAATCTCATCAACGGTCAAATCTTGTCTGTGGGGGTTTTCCCGTTGCAGAAGGGCAGTGGCAATGAAAACTTCGTCGGATATCTTAATTTCGAGACTAAGCGCTGGTGCAGCCATGTATACCTCCTAAATGAAGTATACCCTCCTTCTCCCTCCGCGTCAATCCCCTTGCGATACACTAGCAAGTGCCAATGACCTCAAAACTGCTCCTCGCCCTCGTTCTGACCACTTCCCCTTCTCTAGCTCAACTAAGCTCCACAGCTACATGGGCCACCCACGCAGCCAACCAGTATCAAATTGCTCCTAACATTACCTACCTGACAGCGAACAACTACGAGGCCAAGCTTGATTTCTACCAGCGGCGCGACACCACCGGACCTCAACCCACGCTGATCTGGATTCATGGCGGAGGCTGGGTGGGCGGCACCAAGGAAAGCGCACTTATGTCGCTGATGCCGTGGTTCGAAATGGGATGGAACGTGGTCAACGTGGAATACAGGCTGGGCCGGGTTTCCCTGGCACCGGCAGCCGTCGAGGACTGTCTTTGTGCGCTCCGGTGGGTAGCTGCAAACGCGCAGAAGTACGACATTGACCCGACCAGACTGGTTGTATCCGGCGACTCCGCCGGAGGTCATCTAGCCCTAACTACCGGAATGATACCGGAAAACGCGGGCCTAGACCGTCAGTGCCCCGGCGTGCCGCTGCCAAAGGTGGCTGCGATCATTAACTGGTACGGTATCGTCGATGTCGGCGACCTGCTCGACGGTCCTAACCGTAGATCCTACGCGGTCGCTTGGCTCGGCAGCATGCCGGATCGCCTCGACATCGCAAAACGTGTTTCCCCGCTGACCTACGTTCGATCAGGCCTCCCTCCTATTCTGACGATTCACGGGGACGCTGACCCGACCGTTCCTTACCAGCATGCCTTACGCCTGCAAGCCGCACTGGAAAATGCCGGCGTGTCACATGAACTCGTCACCATACCAGGCGGAAAGCACGGCGGCTTCAGCCCCGACGAACGCGTTCGAATCTACACGGCTATCCGCGAATTCCTGGCCAAGAACCATCTCGCAGGTCCACGAGGATGATCCGCCAAGCCCGAGTCTTTTTCGATCCGTCCCATGAAGACTTGCGCTTTCTTCCCGAGGGGCCGCGAGTACTTCAAAACTTTCCCGAGCAGCGCTCCCTGCTCGGCTGGGTCGCGATCCAACACGGAGTAGACAACCCAACGGGAAGCATCAATCTACTCGATCTAGCGACACTGAAAAACACTCGCCACGATCTCCCCGGTCGTCCCGGATTCTTCGCCGAGACTACCCAGCCTGGCCTTCTAGTAATCGGGCTCGAGCGCCGTCTGATTCTCTACGATCTATCAAAGAAGAAAGTCACCGAGACCGGCGTTGAGGTGTCGTCCGATGAGCGCACCGTCATCAACGACGGCCTAGCCGTTGCGGAAGGACTGATCTTCGGAAGCAAGGACCTCCACTTTAGGCAGGAAATTGCGACCGAATGGCTCTTTGACTCGCGAAGCGGGGAGCTGCGCACATTGAAGCACCGCCAGATTTGCTCGAACGGCAAATATGTTTATCAGCGCGGCCAACAAACCCTGCTTGCCGACATCGATTCTCCGCGCAAGACCGTTGAAGTGAATGCAGTGGATCTTGATGCAGGCACGCTTGGCGAGAGTTCCATCCTGGCGGATTTCCGAAGCCAGCCCGCGTTCCCGGACGGCATGCGTCCTACGCCGGATGGTCTCAGTCTAGTGATCGCATTCTACAATCCTGGCAATGCAGAGTTCGGCATCGCACGCCAAGTCAGCATAGACTCAGGTGCAGTGGAAGCCGAGTGGCACTTGCCCGGATCCCCGCGAGTAACCTGCCCAGAATTTATCCAGATCGACGGCCGAGTGTTAGTGCTTTTCACGACAGCCATCGAGGGCATGCCAGAGAACCAACGCCGGACGTCGCCAAACGCTGGGATGCTATTCGTTGGAGAAACGGACTTCGCCACCTTGCCTCCCGCTCCACCTCTCTTCCCGGCGGATGCGTTCGCCGACGCCTAACGGTTATCGCCGCCGCTGGAAACTTTCAGCACCGCCAAGAAAGCCTCTTGGGGAATATCAACTTTGCCCACGCGCTTCATCCGGCGCTTGCCTTCCTTCTGCTTTTCGAGAAGTTTCCGCTTGCGTGAAATGTCGCCGCCGTAGCACTTGGCCAACACATTCTTGCCCATCGATTTGATCGTTTCGCGTGCGATCACTTTGTTTCCGATGGCAGCCTGCAAGGCTACTTCAAACATCTGCCTCGGAATCAGCTTGCGCAATCGCTCGATCAGATCCTTGCCCCGCTCGTAAGCGAGGTCCTTATGAACGATCATCGAAAGCGCGTCAACCGGTTCGCCCGCCACCAGCACGTCCATTTTCACCATCGGAGAGACTCGGTGTCCGGCCAAGTGATAATCCAGCGAAGCGTACCCCCGCGATGCCGACTTCAACCGATCGTAGAAATCCATGACGACCTCATTCAGCGGCATTTCATAAAGCAGCAGAACCCGGCCGCCACCGATATATTCGAACTTCTTCTGATTCCCGCGCTTCTCTTCCAGAAGTTTCAGAATCTCGCCAACGTACTCTTCGCGAGTCATCACCGTCGCGTCGATAATCGGCTCTTCGATCTTGGCGATCTCTGTCGGGTTAGGAAACTTGGTCGGATTCTCTACCTCGATTACCTCTCCACTGGTTGTAGTCACCCTATAGCGAACGCCCGGCGCGGTGGTAATCAGATCGATCTCGAACTCACGTTCTAGCCGCTCCTGCACAATCTCAAGATGCAACAGTCCCAGAAATCCGCAGCGGAAACCGAAGCCGAGGGCCACCGAATTTTCGGGTTCGAAGTTGAAGGCGCTGTCGTTCAGCCTCAGCTTTTCGAGCGCGTCGCGCAGGCGTCCATGCTCGTGCGATTCTATCGGATACAAGCCAGCGAACACCATCGGTTTCGCTTCCTGAAATCCGGGCAGAGGCTCGGAGGCTTGGTTCTCCTGGTCCATGACCGTATCGCCGATCTGGGCGTCCGAAACGGTCTTGATATTGGCGAATAAGAACCCGACCTCACCCGCCGAGAGTTCATCGCAAGGCGTCGGTTTCGGCGCTTGATATCCCAATCCTTCCACGTCGTGTGTGGTGCCTTTCGCGAAGAGTCTAATCTTCTGACCTTTGCGGACGCGGCCATCCAGCACGCGCACCAAGATAATGACCCCACGATAAGGATCGAACCACGAGTCGAAAATCAGCGCCCGCAAAGGGGCTTCCGGATCGCCAGTCGGTTGGGGAACCAGCATCACCACTGCTTCCAGAATGTCTTTAATCCCTACGCCATTTTTCGCGCTGGCCAGGATGGCGTCCTTGGCAGGAAGTCCCACCAACTCTTCAATCTGCTCGCGAATGCGCTCGGGTTCGGCTGACGGCAGATCTATCTTATTAATTACCGGAATAATTTCAAGATTGTGGCTCAAGGCCAGATAAGTATTGGCGAGCGTTTGCGCTTCCACTCCTTGCGACGCGTCCACCACCAGCAGCGCGCCTTCGCAAGCTTGCAGACTGCGCGATACCTCGTAGGTGAAATCCACATGGCCCGGCGTATCAATCAGGTTGAGTTGGTATAAAACACCATCGTCTGCTTTGTAATTCAGCCGGACAGCGTGCGCCTTTATGGTGATTCCGCGCTCGCGCTCGAGATCCATCGAGTCCAGCACCTGCTCCATCATTTCGCGCTGGGACAACGCTCCAGTCGCTTCGAGAAGCCGGTCGGCCAACGTCGATTTACCGTGATCGATATGTGCGATGATTGAAAAATTTCGGATGAAGCGAGGATCCATTAAGAAAGAGCCATAGGGTAGAATAGGCCTTGAATCCCGATTATCCCATAGCGATTGAAGGGCATCTGAGCGCTGCTGGGCTGAAGTTTGCGATCGTTGTGGCCAAGTTTAACAGCTTCATCACTGAGCGTCTGCTGGCGGGCGCGCTCGATACCCTGACGCGTTCGGGATGTGAACCCGCCAACATCGAAGTGGTGAAAGTTCCGGGCTCTTGGGAACTCCCTTTGACAGTGAAGACCATCGCCGAGCAGCGTCGGCACGATGCCATCATCGCGCTCGGGGCGGTGATCCGGGGTGACACTCCTCATTTCGATTACGTGGCAGCGCAAGCGGCGGGAGGCTTGGCTCAAATTCCGCTGCAGACCGGAGTGCCCGTCATCTTCGGAGTCCTGACCACCAATACTGTCGACCAGGCTATCGACCGCGCCGGTGCAAAGAGCGGAAATAAGGGCGCGGACGCGGCAATTACCGCGATAGAAATGGCGCATTTGCTTCGTCGCCTGCGACAATAGAGCCTCCATGCCCGCCCGCCATACATCCCGGCAGAGAGCGCTTCAGGTGCTCTATCAATGGGACATGACCAAGTTGCCAATGGACGAGGCAATCTCGGCCTACTACGAGAGCTTGTATTCGGAAGAGAATGCCCAACGGCCCGACCAGGATTCCTTCATGGAGGAGTTGGCCAGAGGTGCTTCCGACATGGCCCCCAACCTCGATAAGCGGATCGAGCACAACTCTCAGCACTGGCGTCTGGAGCGGATGCCGCCGGTGGATCGCAATATTCTCCGGCTCGCGATTTTTGAGATGACCTGCCAGAAGACTCCGATCGCGATCGTGATTGACGAAGCACTGGAATTGGCGCGGCAGTTTTCCGGCGAAGAGTCGGTTGGCTTCATCAACGGAGTACTTGATGCGGTCCACAAGGAATTGAGAAACTGAGCCGTGAGAGTTCTGATGGTGGCTTCCGAAGCCACGCCCTTCTGCAAAACTGGTGGCTTGGCGGATGTTGTAGGCGCGTTACCTGCCGCCCTGAAACAGCGCGGTGAAGATGTCGCAGTCGTCATCCCAGGGTATCGTGTAAATCGCTACCCCGGTCCGCTCCGGGAAGTGTATCGTAATCTGCGGATTGCTCTAGGCAAGGGCTACGCAGTCGATTTGTATGAATGCGTGGAGCGGGGAGTGCCGTTCTACGTGCTGGATTGCCCGGAGCTATTCGATCGCGCGGGGATCTACAACGAGTCTGGCGCGGACTACCCGGACAACCACCTGCGTTACGCCGTCCTGTGCATGGCAGCGCTTGAAGTGGCGCGGCGTCTATTCCGGCCTCAACTCTTGCATTGCCATGACTGGCAGACCGGGCTGCTTCCGCTGTACATGCGGCAGTTCTTCCAGAATGACCCTACCTTCCTTAGAATTAAGACGTTGTTTACGATTCACAATTTGGGCTACCAGGGAATTATGCCCCCCGCAACGATGGCTGAGATTGCCCTAGATCCGAGGCTGTTCAACCCAGGCGGATTTGAATTCTACGGGCAGGTCAATTTCCTCAAAGCGGGAATCGTTTTCTCGGACGCCGTGAGTACGGTGAGTCGCGGGTATGCGCGCGAGATCCAGACGCCCGAGTACGGCTTTGGATTAGACGGACTGCTGCGGGAGCGAGTTGATCGGCTCACCGGCATTGTGAATGGCGTGGACTACCTCGAGTGGAACCCCGAAACGGACAAGCACCTTCCGCAAAATTACTCCGTAGACGATCTGTCGGGCAAGCTGGAATGCAAACGCGCCGTTCTCGCTGAGTTCGGACTGCCTGCGGAAAACTTGGAGCGGCCCCTGATCGGTATTGTGTCGCGGTTCGCGGATCAGAAGGGTTTTGATCTCATCGCCCAAGTAGCGGACCAGCTCGCGAGCCTCGATCTCGCGATAGTGGTGTTGGGG
>JANXQZ010000864.1 GCA_025353235.1 Bryobacterales bacterium | reverse complement strand
GGCTCTGAAGCAGACGAGCAAGACTCTTGGAAAATGGTTCATTTGATACGTCATCTTCCGGATCTGTCGGCTGGCGAGATCGCGGAAATGGAAAAGCTCAATCCGAAAAGCCCGGAAGAACTCGAAGAAGAAAAAATTGAGGAGCAGTTCCTCAAAGGGCAGCTTGTTAGTGAACGGCCGAAGCAACATCATCACCATTGAAGGAGAATTTGTATGAATCTTAAGAGAAGCATTCAGAGAATGATTGTCGTGCTGGCCCTGTTAGGGTCCGCTGTTGCCTTCGCTCACAATGGCGTCGAGCACGTGATGGGCACCGTTACGGCGGTAACGGAAACATCGGTTACGGTGGACACCCTCAAGCAGGAATCTGTTACGGTGCTGATCGACCGCTCCACGACATTCAGCGACAACAATACGCAGGCTTCCAGGAGCGATCTTAAGGTTGGTCAGCGCGTTGTGATCAACGCAAAGCCCAATGCCGACAAGAAGCTGGTGGGCCTAAGCATCAAGTGGGGAGCCCACGCCCCTGCGCATTAGAAATGTGGGGCAGGTTGTCAACCTGCGGCGGGTTGTCAACCCGCCTCTTGCGCCGATTAACAATCGCCGCGCAGGATGCCATCCTGCCCTACACGCGGAAGAATTCTAGAGGAGGAATGTGAAAGATCCCGTTTGCGGCATGACCGTAGATCCCGCAAAATGCGCGGGCAAATCGACCTTCGAAGGAGAGACCTATTATTTCTGCGGTCTCTCCTGCCTCAAGAAATTTGAGACCAGCCCGGAACTGTTCCTTAAAAAAGCAGCTCCCGTTCCGGTGCCTGTAGCAGGAGGCGAGTATACCTGCCCCATGCACCCGCAGATCGTGCGGGACAAGCCCGGAGCCTGCCCCATCTGCGGCATGGCTCTGGAACTTCGCACCATCACCGCCGCGGATGAAGCCAATCCAGAGCTGATCGACATGACCCGGCGCTTCTGGATCGCACTCTCCTTGAGCGTCCCGATGCTGCTCGCCATGTTGCCCATCCACAGTCTCATGGATGCGCCCGCGCTCAAATGGATCGAACTTGTGCTGGCCACCCCGGTTGTGCTTTGGGCCGGGTGGCCGATCTTCCAACGGGCCTGGGCCTCCATAGTCCATCGCAGTCCCAATATGTTCACTCTAATCGGCATGGGTGCAGGGGCCGCCTACGTCTTCAGCGTGGTTGCGACCATCATAAAGCCCGGTGCAGTGGACGTCTACTTCGAATCGGCCGCGATCATCATCACCCTGGTGCTGCTCGGCCAAGTGCTCGAACTTCGCGCCCGCAGCCGGACCACAAGCGCTTTGAAGTCGCTACTGCGGCTGGCCCCGAAACGCGCACGCGTAATCCGTGAGGATGGCAGCGAAGAGGACTTGGCTCTGGACCAAGTAGCAATCGGCCTCAAGCTTCGTGTCCGCCCAGGCGAGAGTATTCCGGTGGACGGGCGCGTTCTGGAGGGCAACAGCTCGGTGGACGAATCCATGATCACCGGCGAGCCAATTCCTGTCGAGAAGAGCGTCGGCGCGAAGGTGACGGGCGGTACGGTGAACGGCACAGGCGGATTCGTAATGGAGGCCGAGCGAGTGGGATCTGACACGGTGCTCTCCCACATCGTACGCCTTGTCAGTGAAGCGCAACGGACGCGAGCCCCTATTCAGCGGCTCGCCGATGTGGTTGCGGGATATTTCGTACCAGCCGTGATCGCCATTGCAGCCATCACATTTGCGCTCTGGGCCACACTGGGTCCCGAGCCGCGTTTCGCCCATGCACTGGTGAACGCGGTTGCAGTGCTGATCATCGCGTGCCCGTGCGCACTGGGCTTGGCAACGCCGATGTCCATTATGGTCGGCACGGGACGAGGCGCTACGGCCGGAGTACTGATCCGCAACGCTGAAGCTCTCGAAACTCTGGAGAAGGTAGATACGCTGGTCATCGATAAGACCGGAACACTCACCGAAGGCAAACCTCGTCTCACGACGGTTTTCGTAGCGAGTGATCACGATGAGAGCGAGCTTCTGCGCCTGGCCGCCAGTCTGGAGCAGGCGAGCGAACATCCGCTGGCCGGGGCGATCGTGAGGGGTGCCAAGAACAAGAAGATCAGCCTGGTATCGCCCAGCGGTTTCCAGTCGTTTACCGGGCGTGGCACGACGGGCACAGTGGATGGGCGCGCCGTTGCAGTCGGGAACGGCAAGCTGTTCGAGGAACAGGCGATTCCTCTCGAACCTCTGCTGCCCGAGGCGCGCGACATGCGAGCGAAAGGTCAAACCGTGATGTTCGTCGCCATCGATGGGCGGGCGGTTGGATTGCTTGGGGTCGCCGATCCCGTGAAGGCCTCCACCGCAGAAGCCATCCAGATGCTGCACGCCGACAAGCTTACGATCGTGATGCTGACCGGCGACAATCGGGAAACGGCCGAGGCCGTCGCGCGGCAAGTCGGAATCGATCGGGTGCAGGCCGATGTCTTGCCGGAACAGAAGAGCGCAGCGGTGAAGAAGCTGCAAGCGGAAGGGCACGTGGTGGCGATGGCCGGAGACGGCGTGAATGACGCACCGGCTCTCGCGCAGGCGCAGGTCGGCATTGCGATGGGAACGGGCACCGACATCGCAATGGAAAGTGCCGGAGTCACGCTGGTAAAGGGCGACCTGCGAGGGATTGTCCGCGCGCGGCGGCTCAGCCGGGCAACCATGCGCAACATCCGCCAGAATCTGATGTTCGCTTTCCTCTACAACGTGCTGGGCGTGCCCATCGCGGCGGGGCTCTTGTATCCGTTCTTTGGGATTCTTCTGAGCCCGATGATCGCCAGCGCGGCCATGACGTTCAGCTCCGTCTCGGTAATCGCGAACGCGCTGCGGCTTCGCAAGGTGGAGTTGTGACGCCTCAGAACTTCGTTTCTACAAACACATACTGATAAGTGAGCGAATGATGGGGTGTTGTCAGCATTAGAAACTCGCCTGGAAAAATGTGTCCCACTCCCGATCCGACTTGCGCCCACGGCTTGACCGAGTACAGCCCTGCGGCGTCTAGCTCAGTACCCACAAATCGTCCCGCAGAGCCATCCGCGCGCCGAGCAATCGCGGTGCTGGTCACGTTGTAGAGCGCATCGTGCGCGTCGGCCAGCCAGTACGCATTGAATTTCCCAGTCAGCAGCAGTTTTTTGGAAGGCCGCAGTTCCACCCCTGAACGCAGATGGTGGATGTTCTTCCATCCCACTTGATCGGCCATCCCGTACTTGTCATGCCCGGTGGGATACAACTGATCGAACGTGTGCCTGCGTCCGTCTTTCGGGTTGCCGTCGCCCGTCGCATAATTGTATTCGACCATCAGCCTCGGTGTGATGGCGGAGTCGGGAATCGTGTATCCGGCTACCCAATGTCCAGCCCACGCACTCACGCGATCCGGACCGAGCGAACCTCTCTGCAGCGCGACTTCGGTAGCATAGTCGAAGTGCGCTGGCAGCTTGCCCACCCAGCGGAAACCATAGGTGAAGGATCCAAGCGTGCCCACCGGTCCCAGTTCGGCCTTCACGCGGGGAGAGAGCCGCCACAGCACGTAGGGCTCAATTGTGGAGTTAGGAATTGCGTTCTCCAATCCGCCGAATATTCCATGCAGATTGTTCCCCGGCGTGTTCGACCCCACTTCGCCGTCCTTCAAAACCACCACCGACGAAGCGAACGCGTCCACGCGGTATTTCCCTCGTCGATAGGAGGCCCTCACCGCGTCGAAGGAGCGTGCGACGTTGCTCCAAGGGGTGCTGCCCACTAGCCGCTCATCGCCGATGTTGATCTCCTGACGACCTACCCGCAGACCCAGCGACTTCTCGCTGTTGCCAAGTTCAACGTACGCGATACGCAGATCCCAAGTGTCCTGGAAAGGCGGAGCGTAGGGCCTGAGAGTCTTCCACAAAGCGCGGGCGTCCTGGCCTTGAAATCGAAATTTAAGCCAATTGGTTGGCGTAATCCACAGTCCTGGCCGGAAGCGCTGCAGGAGATAGGTATCGTCGTTGGCGGGTTGAAATCCCAGTCCGGTGAATGACTCTTCACGCAAACGCTCTTCGAAAGACAAGCGAAGCCAGGAAGGCAGCTGCGCGTTGATCGTTTCCCCTGGGCTGATGGCGGGCGGCTGGGCCAGCGCTACTGCCGCCATCAGCCCAGGGGAAACGATCAACGCGCAGCTGCCTTCCTGGCTTCGCTT
>JANXQZ010000947.1 GCA_025353235.1 Bryobacterales bacterium | reverse complement strand
TACCATTGAGCTACTGAGGATCAGAGAACAACGCTCTCCTTCCATTTAACCAGACTGTGCGTTTTGTGTCAAACCAGCGCGCAATCCTGTCACGCAATCCACCCTCGGTGGACTAAGCAGCAGTGCCGGCCAAGCCGTTCTCAAAGCGTGCGACTCGGAAAGCCGTGCAACCTGCACCGCCTGAAGGGATTTTGCAAAGCTATAAAGATTTTAATAAAGCCGTGAAATGTTTCCCGCTGTTTCCGTCACAATACTATTTTGTATTTGTAATATGAAATGCTATTATCAAATAGGATTTTCCTTAAAAGGATTGTCTTGGCCCCCAGTAGCCTTATCCTTCCAAAAGCGAGTTGCGTACGTTCCAGGTAGAATCTAACGCCCCAGATGCTGAAACCACAAGTGCTTTAATCGGGCTCTCGCCCACGCCTTGCTGGATCGAATTCGAAGGCCGGATCGTCTTTATTAATGCGGCCGGCGCTGATATGTTAAACGCGCCGAATTCTCGCGATGTAATCGGTAAATGTCCCGGATCATTTCTTCGAGGCCAAAGAGAATGCGGTCTCGTATCCGGGACGAACGGGACTGCAACTCGCATGAAATGGACTCGCCGCGAGTTCCCCTATCGCGGGGGAGCCGGCGTGATGGTATCGTTCGCGGCAGACCCGGCCAAGCCGACGGACGCAGTGATCAGCCAGCTCGCCTCCCTCATCGATTTTTCCGACGAGGCGTTAATCGGAGAATCGCTGAACGGCATCATCCTCTTTTGGAACCAAGCTGCGGAGCGCATTTTCGGCCATTCTCCAGATGACATTATCGGCAAGCCGGCTTTGCCGCTGGTCCCTCCCGAGTTCCGGGATGAACACGCCGACATACGCGATAAGGTCAGTCGCGGCGAGCGGGTCCACCATCTGGAAACGATCCGGATGACTCGCGGCGGAGAGCGTATCCGCTTGGCGCTCTCAGCCGCTCCTGTTCGGGACGAAGCCGGCGCGATCGTCGGCACCGTGAACATTATGCGGGACCTTAGCAGCGGGAGAAAGACAGCGGATACGGCAGCGCTGAACGACCGCTTAATTGAAATACAGCTGGCGGAACTGGAGCAGCTCTATGCGAGCGCCCCTGCGGGAATGGGCTTCACCGATCTCGAACATCGCTTCATTCGTCTCAATGCCCGGCTCGCCGCGCTGAACGGAATTCCCGTTTCAGAGCACCTGGGTCGGCGGATCGAGGAGATTCTGCCGGAGTTGAGCGACGTCCTGGAGCCTCTGGTGAATCACGTCATTCAATCCGGCGAGCCTGTGGTGGACAAGGAATTCCGGGGTGCCACGCGCGCGGACCCAGGTGTCCCCCGCGACTGGCTTGCAGGCTGCTATCCGGTAAAGAGCCCGCAGGGCGAAGTGCTTGGCGTAAGCACGGTAGTGCAGGACATCACGGCAATCAAAGCCACGGAAAACGAACTTCGAGCCGTTAAGCGCCAACTCGAACTGGTCCTGGCGCAAGTGCAGGATCCGCTCGTCATCGTCGATCTCGATTGGCGCTTAATCTATGTGAGCGAGCCAGCCGCGAAGATGCTGGGAGACAACGCGAGTATAATAGGCCAGTCGATGTTGGACGTGCTGCCAAGGTGGGGCGAGGACTTTATTCCCTGGATGCGTTTGGCCAAAGACACTAATCAGACATTTCGATTTGAGAACCGGGATTCCACGGGGCTTTGGTACGAAAATACGGTGCATCCTTCGGCGGATCGTCTGGTTCTCCAGCGGCGCAATATCACGGCTTTTAAAACGGCGGAGCGGAACACGAAGGAAAACGAGAGCATCTACCGCGCAATCGGCGAATCGATGGACTACGGAGTGTGGATCAGCGACGCCGAGGGCCGCAACTTGTACACCAGCGAATCGTTCCGCAAGCTGGTGGGCCTGACGCAAGCCGAGTGCGCCGGGTTTGGATGGACTCAGGCTATGCGCCCCGAACTCGCCTCCAAAGCTATTGCGGAGTGGATGAGTTGCGTGCGCGAGTTGAAACACTGCGGCGCAGAGACCTAGCATCGGCGACAGGGTCAATCTTTGTAACGGAAGCATGTGCCAATCAGGGTATCAAAAATTCGAGGGCACGCGCAT